>JANPIF010000320.1:0-7260 GCA_031424845.1 Ferruginibacter sp. | reverse complement strand
ACCGTTATTCCAAACCACTACATAAATATTATTGATGCTGTTTTTTTTGCAGAGTTGTATTGCGTTTATAATATTTTTTTTAGATTTCAATACATCACTTGCTACATTGGTAACCCAAACGCCACGAACAGGTTCTTGTTTTTTTTGTGCGACAATTGTGTTCGCTATACTTCCAAACAAAAGCCATAATAGAACTATTTTTTTCATAAAAGATTTAATTGGTTTTTATATTCTAGGTACCGGTTGTATAAATGATGTGCTTGTATATAAGAAGACTGTGGACTCATAAAGTGAGAAAATTCGAAAGTGATGGCTTTGTCATAACCTGCTGCACGGGCAGCTTCTAGCTTAAGGCGTAATTTTTCAAATTTAATGGGCAAAAATTTAATGGGCATATCTCTGTCAAAACTTTCAGCATTCGTCCAGCATTGCATGCCATATTTATCTGCAAGGTTTTTATTTACTGTAAAAAAAGTATTGAATTCACTAAAGTCAATATGACCATCTTGAAAAGCTACAGCGTCAATTGCCCCCTGCACACCACTAAATATTTCATTCCATTCTTTTTCATGCTGGGCCACTTCTACACCGTCTGCTTTAGTTAATGTAGATGAAGAAGCCATTACTGCTTTTTTACCATCTATCCATGGAGAAATAAATGTTGGCAAATTATTACTGATTTGTTTGCACTGAATACCCAATGTTCTAAATGCTTCCACGGCACCGATCGTCCTTCTGCTTATTTCCATACTTAAATACCATCCTTTAAATGATGTGTGATGTCCGTAGGTTTTCCAAGCTTCTTCAATAACAAATTTATTGTCTTCTATTTCGTTGATGAGGTTTCCGGTGTCCCAATAATGTCCGCTATCATAAAGACCAAAATAAAAATCCATTTCATATTTATCGGCGAGGTTCAAAAACAATTCTACCAAATTAATGGGCGGTTGGTAACAGCCATATTTATTTTTAAGATATGCAGACGGGTAAGTTATAAATTTTCTATAGCCGCATCTTATTAAAATAACAGTATTGATGCCTGCAGCTTTCATGTGCAAAAAATCCTGCTCCCACTCTTTTTCTCCCCAGTTTTGGTGGGGAATATCATGGCTTATTTCATCTATAAAAGTGCCTGTTATGAGCATGTTTTTTATTTTTAAAAATTATTCTATCAGTTATTTCATCAATCCCTTCTCCATCAAAATTTCTTTCCATTTAATATACCCGTAACCATTCACATGCAAACCATCGTTGGTATATTTTTTATCGAGTTTGTTTTCGCTATCAATAAAAGAATTGTATAGGTCTACATAGGTGATTTTATTTTCCGCACTGTATTGTTCCAATGCAGCATTTACAAATAAAATATGTTCTGTTTTATTTTGGTGATTTTTAAATGCTGTAAAGTTATTGTTGGTGGGTAAAATACTTTGCACCATAATTTTTGTAAAAGGTGAAGCCATTTTTATGTTGTTGATTATTTTTTTATAGTTTTCAACAATAACAGCATCTGGAGTATTTTTAGCAATATCATTGATGCCAATCATAATAAAAATCTTTTCCGGTTTGGCTTCGGTTATTTCTTTTAACCTGGCAAGCACACCAAAAGTATTATCGCTGGAAATGCCACGGTTCTTTACCTTTTTATTTCCCCATATTTCTTCCCATTCACAAATTTCTGTAATGCTATCGCCTAAAAAAACAATCTCTTTTTTTGTATTGGGCAATAAGTTAAACAGCGTAACTTTTTGCTGATAGTAAGTTGTAACATACGAGGTGTCAATAACCGGTTGAGCAAATAAATTTGCAGTTGCCACAAAGCAAAAGCCGATTAATAGAAAGCAACTTTTCATGGTATCATATTTTATTATGTAATTACGGTATCTGGTTGTTCCTGCAATGCTTCTGGTTTCGATAATGGTACAAACCATGTTATTAAAAATGCCGGGATAGTAGCTACCAATACCCATATAAAAAAATCTTTGTAACCTAAGTAATCGCTTACAAAACCGCTCACCATTGATGGAAACATAAAACCCAAATTCATTAACCCACCTGCAATAGCATAATGCGCCATTTTATATTTTCCGGGTGCAATTTGCTGCATTATAAAAAGTATTAATCCTACAAAGCCAAAGCCATATCCAAAATACTCAATGGCAACCGCAGCACCAATTACATTTACATTTGTTGGTAATGCTATTGCTAAATAAGCATATGCTGCAAATGGAATATTAAAAAATGCGCATAATATTAAAAGCGTTTTTCTGTTAAGTCCTCTTTTGGCAGTAAAATATCCTGCAGTTATAGAACCGAGTACAAAAGCAACAGCACCAAACACTCCATACAAAATACCGATTTGAGAAGTTGATAATCCTAAACCACCTTCTGCCCTTGCAGCTTTAAAAAACAGCGGCGTAATTTTTATTGCCTGCCCTTCTGCAAAACGATAAAAAACAATAAAACATAAACTAATCCAAATGTTTTTCTTTTGAAAAAATGTGATCATCACATCTTTCAATGTATCAAAACCTTCTTTTACGGAATGTACATTTTTGGTTTCGCCACCCGTAGGCAATGCTTTCATATTATATAATCCTAGCACAATCATAATGCCTCCATAACAGCCCATAACCGTCATCCATGCATTTGCAATTCCCCATTTTTTCTCCAGCTCGCCAGCCATGTAAACAAGCAATCCTCCAGATAATACTTTTGCAATATTGTAAAAGGCTCCCTGCCAACCAACATATTCTGCCTGCAATTTTGGAGTAAGTTCATTTAAATAAACACCGTCTGCAGCCATATCATGCGTAGCTCCACTAAATGCAATGATGAAAAATATGGCTATAGAAATAGCAAAGAAATAAGGGAGCTGAAGACTTACTGCCACTAATCCAAATAAGCAACCTGTGAAAATCTGTGTGGTATAAACAAAGAACTTTTTGGTTTTAAACATCTCTAATACTGGTCCCCACAAAGGTTTTAGCGTCCAGGGAAGCATTACGAGTGACGTCCAAAAAGCAATTTTAGCATCAGAAATTCCCATGTTTTTGTACATGATAGAACTAGATGCAGCTAATGCAACAAATGGTAAACCCATGGCAAGCCATGTTGTTGGTATCCAAGTAGCAGGATGAATGGCTTTTTTTATCACAAACAGTCTTTTAGGTTTGAAGTTAAATAGTTAATTAAATTATTTAAAAACTATCCACAATATATTGAAATTATTAATTAAGTTCGTATTTTAGAAGAATAAATCAAATAAAACTTTCTACATCATGTATTTCAATAGATATTCACCAACATTTTACTTACTCATTTCATTATTTGTATGTATAAATATTTCATGCAAAAAACGCAATAGTGGCAGTGTTACACCTACCACACCACCTGTAATTCCAATACCTCCACCAGTTTGGGATGTAAATGCATTAAGAGGTGCATGGGTTACTACAGCTGCCAGTACTGCTTTAGATAGCAGAGCAAATATTGCAGCATGTGTAAAAACTTGTAAAGATGCTGGTATAAATAATATTTTTATGGTAGTATATAACAATGGTACAACCTGCTACCCAAGTACTATAATGCAAAATTTAATTGGTGTAAGAATAAGGCCAAGTTTTACAGGAAGAGATCCTTTACAGGAAATGATAGAAGAAGGACATGCAGCAGGTATTAAAGTTCATGCCTGGTTTGAATATGGTTTTTCATCTTCGTTCTCTGCCAATGGTGGTGCAATTGTAGCCGCTCAACCTACATGGGCAGCAAAAGACGTAAACAACAACCTTGTTGTAAAAAATGGTTTTGATTGGCTAAATGCATTTGACCCTGCAGTGCAGAATTATATGATCAATCTCTTTAAAGAAGTTACCACAAATTATGCAGTGGATGGTGTGCAGGGAGATGACCGCTTGCCTGCAGTACCTTCATCATCCGGCTACGATACTTACACAAAAAATTTATACCTAACTGAAAATGGCGTAAACCCTCCGACAAACCCATTGGACCCATCTTGGATACAATGGCGTGCAAAAAAACTAAATGCATTCTTAAAAAGATTAAGAACAGAAGTAAAAGCTATAAAGCCAAACATACTTTTTTCGATGAGCCCAAGTGCTTATCCTTTCAGTCTTAACGAGTATTTGCAGGATTGGCCTACTTGGGTTGATAGCTCCTATGTAGATGCCATTTTACCACAATGTTACAGGTATGATATTGCATCGTACAGTGCTACGATCAATCAGCAAAAATCCTATTACAATAATCCTTCTGTTCCTTTTTACCCAGGTGTTATTGTAAAATCTGGCAGCACATTGGTTACAGATAATTATCTAAAAGAAATGATTCAAAAGAATAGAGCAAGTGGTTTTAAAGGTGAATGCTTTTTCTTTTACGAAGGCATCAAAGACAAAATAGCTTTCTACCAAAGTCAATACCCGTATATACAATAAATATTTTTCTTGGTTGACGAGCTGAGGGCCCCTGATGTAGCTTCATTGGCGACGCTCCATTCAAAATTATATCTTTTGGCATCTTTTATTGTGTAATATTTTTAGTTTCCACAGAACACTGAAAAAGATTAGTTACTTTTTTATAATGTTGTCTCCCGAAAAAGAAAACAAGAAACAAATCACCTAAAAAAAAGAAACCAATTATAAAATTGGACATAAAAAGCCTTACCGACTTTTCAGTAATAATATATGAAAAAATTCTTCTTACCAATATTCTTCATCAGCAGTTTTTGCAGCGCACAAAAACTAACTAAATACGTAGATCCATTTTTAGGAACGGGTGGGCATGGTCATACTTATCCTGGCGCAACAGTGCCATTTGGCATGGTGCAATTAAGTCCTGATAATGGAACAGAAGGTTGGGATTGGTGCAGCGGCTATCATTACAGCAGCGATAGTATTGCAGGATTTAGTCATACACACTTAAGCGGTACAGGCATTGGCGATTGGTGCGATATCAGTGTTTTACCTCTAACAGATACGTCACTCATTCACCAGGAAAAAATAAAAATTCCATTTAAGCACAGCAACGAAAAAGCCAGTCCAGGTTTTTATAGTGTAGCACTTGGCAATGGAGTACAATGCAGTTTTACAGCCACTGAGCGTACCGGATATCACCAATACGATTTTAAAAACAAGAATGCCTGGTTACAATTTGATATGGGCTTTAGAATAAATTGGGACAACAGTACTGCCGGCATGTTGCAATTAATAAATGACAGCACATTGTTGGGTTATAGATATAGTACCGGATGGGCAAAAAACCAACGTGTATATTTTGCAGCAAAATTCTCGAGTCCTATTATTTCAAAAACATTTTTAAAGAGCAATAAAAATAGTACTTCAGAAGATACCGGTCGTTTGGTAAAAACTGTTTTGCAATTTAATTTAAAAGGGAAACCACTTTTTGTAAAAGTGGGAATAAGCAGTGTGAGTCCAGAAAAAGCATTGCTCGCAATTGATGAGATAAGGAATAAAACATTTAATCAAGTAACAAAAGAAGCAGAAAGATTATGGGATAAAGAATTGAATAAAATAAAAATAAAAAGTTTTAAGGAAGAAGATAAAGTTAGATTTTACACAGCACTTTATCGAACTTGTTTGGCACCTGTTATATATTCAGATGCAGATGGTACTTATAAAAATCATCAGAACAACATTGTAAAAATTAAACATAAAAACCAATACACTATTTTTTCTCTTTGGGATACATTTCGTGCATTAAATCCATTGTTTACGTTTACACAAACGAACCGTTTAGCAGATTTAATGAACAGCATGTTGCAGTTAAAAAAAGACAATGGTTTATTACCGGTGTGGGATATCAGTACTTGGGAAGCCAACACTATGACGGGGTACCACGCCATACCCGTTTTAGCAGATGCTATTTTAAAAGATGTAAAAGGCTTTGATGTAAACGAAGCATACGAGGCAATGTTGCTGAGTGCAAATCAACAACAAAGAGGCACACAAGATTATATTCGCTTTGGATATTTACCCCAAGATAAGGAAGGATGGAGTGTAACCGTAACATTGGAATACGCTTATGATGATTGGTGTATAGCGCAGGTAGCAAAAAAATTAGGCAAGCAAAATGACTATAATCGCTTTATGAAAAGGGCCATGAGTTATAAAAATCTGTTTGATAAAAAAACAGGTTTTATGCGTGCAAAAGATAGCACAGGTAAATTTATTGAACCATTTGATCCACTGCTTTCTGAACATGGTTTTGATGGACAATATGTAGAAGGGACTGCATGGCAGCATAGTTTTTTTGTACCACACGATGTAAATGGATTGGCCACTTTGTATGGCGGCAAACAAAATCTCATTAAAAAATTAGATGATTTATTTAATGCAAGTTCTGAATTGCATGGCGAAAATGCATCAGCAGATGTAAGCGGTTTGATAGGCCAATATGCACATGGCAACGAACCGAGCCATCACATTATATACATGTACACAGCACTTGGGCAACCACAAAAAGCTGCTGAAAAAATAAAACTTGTTACGGATAGTTTGTACAAACTTGGCCCTGATGGATTAAGTGGTAATGATGATTGTGGGCAAATGAGTGCTTGGCTTATTTGGTCAATGATGGGTATGTATCCGCTTAATCCTGCAAGTGGAGAATATATTTTCGGTTATCCTTTATTAAAAGAGGCAGCCATACAATTGCCAAACAACAAATCGCTTTTAATTAAAGTAAATAAAATAAAAAAGCAAGGAGAAGCAGCAAGAATTTATAAAATTACACACAACGGAAAATCAATTCCTGTGTTTTCTATTAATTATAAAGAAATGTTGAAGGGAGGTGTTTTGGTAATGGATGTGTATTAGCTTCATCCCTCCCGAAAAATCAGGACGAACTGTGAGGCTGATTAAAAATTATAACTGTATGATGAGGCACTCATAAAAAAAATTAAGCTCTTTTCAAATTACGATAGTTCAATTTAATTGTAGGGTCAGTCTGAGCTTGTCGAAGACGATGTGTTTCTTAAACCCGCCTTCGACAAGCTCAGGCTGACATAATTATAATTTGCAAATAGAATAAGGGTATTTGATTTACGTCTTCCAAAACCAACCTCTCTTTGAAAAGAAAATCGTAATCAGCGATACAATTCCTGTAAACAAAACGCCTTTTAAAAAGCCTAAAAGAGGATTGGCATTCATACTATTAAAAAGCAAATTTGCTTTGGTTAAATGCAAAATGGGTTGCAATAGTAAGTTTCCTGCTATGTAGGCA
>JANPIF010000319.1:0-1820 GCA_031424845.1 Ferruginibacter sp. | reverse complement strand
AGTGCAGCCGGTATAGATGATGATGTATGGTTTCAGTTTGTAGCTACCAACACCACCCACAGAATCAGCCTGCTCAATATATCAGGTAGTACAGCTATGACATCGGTTGTTTACAGCGGCCCTTGTACAGCACTTACACAGTTAAATTGTGCCACTGTCAATCTGTATAATGTAGCAGGACTTGTAGTTGGTCAAACATATTATGTGAGGGTATATACCACAGGTAACAGCCCAATCATAGAAGCAACCTTTAATTTATGTATAGGTACACCACCACCGCCTCCGAGCAATGATAATTGTAGTGGCGCAATTCCGTTAACCGTAAATACCAATCAGTTGTGCGGAGTCACTACGGCTGGTTCAACAGAAGGAGCAACACAATCAACCAGTTTGCCTTCACCAACATGTAGTGTTCCAAACGGATGGAATGATGATGTTTGGTATTCATTTGTAGCAACAGGCAACAACCATACGGTAAGTTTATTAAATGTAACCGGTACAACTACAGATATGTTGACAACAATTTACCAGGGTACATGTGGGGCTTTAACTCAAATTCAATGCGTGGATGCAGATCCAAATATTGTAACAATGGCAAATCTTACGGCAGGTACAACATATTATGTTAGAGTTCAAACAGGTCCAAGTGGTCCTGTAAATGCCAACTTTAGTATTTGTGTAGGTACGCCCGGACCCGGTGCAAACTGTGGTTCTGGAAATCCTTTTTGTAGTACTTCAGGCGTAACTTATCCAAGTGTAACAAATCAACCAAGTTTAGGAGGTGGACCGGGTACTATCTACGATTGTTTATTTACAACTCCTAATCCAACTTGGTTTGCTTTTCAAGTAGCCACTGCAGGAAATTTAGTATTTCAAGTAAGCCAAACTGCTACAACAGGAGGTGGGATAGATGTAGATTATGCAGCGTGGGGACCATTCACAAGTCAAGCAAATGGATGTACGCAATTAAGTACAGTAGTACCTCCAATACAACCGGTTTCATGTAGCTATTCAACTGCAGCAGTAGAAACAATTACAATTCCAAATGTAATTGTAGGCCAATGGTATATTGTATTAATTACTAATTTTAATGGTTCTCCTGGAACAATTACATTTAATACCACTACAGGAAATACAGGCTCTACCAATTGTGCTATTGTTTGTACAACTACTGCTTCAAATAATGGACCTGTATGTGCAGGAGGTACGTTTAATCTAACTTCTACAGCTCTTACAGGTTCTACATATTCTTGGACAGGTCCAAACGGTTTTACTTCTACACAAGCAAACCCAACAGGTGTAGTAGCACCTACAACTCCTGGAAGTTATATTTATACACTCACAACACAAATAGGAAGCACAGCATGCTCTGCTTCAACTACCGTAGTTGTTAATGCAACGCCGCCTGTACCAAATGTAACAAGCCCTGTAACTTATTGTTTAAATAGTGTTGCAGCTCCATTAGCCGCTACGGTAACGTCACCAGGAAACACTCTATTATTTTACACTACTCCAACAGGAGGTGTTGGTGTACCATCTATTACTCCTTCAACTTCTACAGTAGGAACAACAACATATTACGTAAGCCAGAGCGCAGGTAATTGCCAAGGCCCAAGAGCACAAATACAAGTTATTGTATTATCTACTACCACCCCAGCTCCAACAGTTGTAACTCCCGTTACTTATTGTATTGGAGCAACTGCGGTTCCATTGAGTGCAACAGCATCTCCAACAGCTACTTTGAATTGGTACGGAACTAATGCAACTGGTGGTACAGCTAGTACAATAGCGCCTACACCATTGACAAACACAATTGGAAC
>JANPIF010000318.1:0-2319 GCA_031424845.1 Ferruginibacter sp. | reverse complement strand
ACGGGTATGTATAGCGGGCCAGCCAAACACTGCACGAATTTTTCCTTTTTTACCATGTATGGCCACACGCATGCTTGGGGCAATCTGGTGATCTACTCCCCCGTTTCTCTTTAAATAAATTAAACCCTCCGCTGAAATATAATTTACGAACCAACTTATTTCATCAGCATGTGCTTCTATCACTACTTTAAAAGGCGCATCTGCATTTATTACACCCACAGCCGTGCCGTAAGCATCTGTAAAGAAATCATCTACATAGGGTTTTAAATATTGCATCCACAATTTTTGTCCGCCACTCTCAAAGCCTGTAGGAGATGGATTGTTAATATAGTTCTCTAAAAATTTATAAGAATTTTCTGTAAGAATACTTTTTGTTTTGGATGCTTTTGCCATATAATATTTTAATGCCGCAAAGTTAACCAACAAACAAGGTTTGCAAATAAAAAATATCGTATTTAAAAAAGTATAGGGGCTGTAGGCAATAAAAAATCTGGGCAACATTTGTTCGGTCTCCCTCGCTGTACCGTACCATTGTGCATGCATATCCTCCTGTCGGCGCATGCATACACAATAGTACATCGCTCAGTCCACCGCAGCCCTTCAACATTTTTTCTTTATTCAACTTTTATGATGCACTATTTAAAAACACTGCATGTGGAAGCATTAATAAAAACGGCAATGCTTTGGAGTAATCTAGTTCTTCGTATTCTAAACCCAACTCCCTAAGATTTTTATAATAGACCTGATGATTGTTATAATAATTTTTTTCACTTTGAACAAACCAGGCTTTTTCTCCCAACATTTGCGCTAAAAACCATTTTTCAATAAGCCTTCCACATCTACCATTACCATCATTCCAAGGATGAATTTTTACAAACACTAAATGTATCATTGCGGCAAAAAAGAAAACTTCTTTTACAGACAATGTTTGTTTCAACAATACATCAATATCAACATACAGTTTTTTCATCTCCAACTGTACTTGATCAGGTGTTGCTGCTACATATTCAATTCTGCCTTCGGGTGTAGTTACGTACATATTTTGTGTACGAATTTTTCCTTGTTGATGTGAGGCTACAATGTTTTTACTTAATAATGTGTGAGCTTTAGATATATTTTTTTTATTAAGGTTATTATGTTTTGCAAAAATGTAAGCATTATAGAGATCATCAATTTTTTTAGTGTAATCAGGCAAAAATTTTATGTCAAATCTTTTATGCTTTATATAGCTGTCAAGTTCTATTTCTTCACCTTCTATCTTACTGCTAAAAACCGCAGAAACCGATGTATAAAAACTAAATGAATCAGTAGATATTTCTGCATCATGCAAATTATTAAAGGTCGTCTCCAAATTTGAAGGCGCTTTAGTTAAGTATTCATCTAATAAGCTTATCGGAAGTATTTGTAGTTTATAATCCTTCATTTGCATTAAAGATATTAAACATTATTCTATGCAAAATTACTAAGAACGAGATAAGGAATATTTGTATAAAAAAAATCGGTTTTGCATTTGCGTACAAAACCGTTGATTGAAAAAAAGTAATTATAATTAAATATGGAGTTTTCCTTCTACACCATCGTCCATTGTTTTACCCGTTACTATAGATGCTGCAATTTTTAAAAGTGATACCATTTTATTATGCTTTGTATCCCAATATTCGCTTTGAACAGGTTTTACACTCACTAAAGATAATTTTGGGTCTTCAGGTCCATCTTGAAACCAAGCCTTTGCCCATTGTGTCCAAAGTTCTTTTATTTTTTCTCTATTTTGAGATATGGTTGCCCTACCATATACATTTAAGTATTCGCTGCTACCATTGTTTTCAAAAAACAACTGCACATCATGGTCGGCAGATATTTCAGCATTTTTATCAGAAGTTGTTGCACTAAAAAAATGCATGGTCCCATCAGCATCTACACCTTGCAGAGCCATTGGGCGGCTTGGCATTGGTCTCGTAGTGGTGTACGTTGTAAACATGCATATTCTTGCACTTTCTGCTAACTCTTTTAATTTGGCAATTGCCTCTTCCCCTGCCAGATTTTTTACGTTGTTTTCTTCATCATGAAAGTTATGTTCCATATAAATTGTTTTACAAAAAAGAAATAAAAACCATGCCACTACATTTCCATGTAATACAATCCATTTCAGCGCTTGTCTCCTATAAAATATTTCCCTACTTTTGCGCAAAATTTAAACCATGACCAACAGAACCTTTACAATGATAAAGCCCGATGCTACCAAAGCTGGTAACACAGGTGGAATTTTAGACATGATTAACGCAGCAGGCTTTCGCATTGTTGCTATGAAAATGACGCATC
>JANPIF010000317.1:0-5347 GCA_031424845.1 Ferruginibacter sp. | reverse complement strand
GCCCAAACCTTTTTGTGTACGGCCGCTTATTTTTGTAGCATTTATTAATTTTCTTTGAGTAGGATTATTTACCACAGTTTATGTGGAAGAAAGGTTGGAATATGCAACGCCAAAAAGAAATTGTTGTACACCAATTATTCTGCTATAAAAAAGATCTCCTTTGTTAAACAACTCTGTACCTTCTGTAAAAAATGCACGGTTTTCAGAAAAACGCTGTTCAAATGGAGAAAGATTTAAAAACAGATTGTCTGTTTGAACCTGTCCAAAATCTGGAATCAACGTCATATCTAAAGTAAAGGCCTGGTTTATGCCGTACTTTACATCCATACCACCATTTATGGCTACATCGGATTTTTTTTCGCCATTTGTTATATTGCCATCATGCGTATAATAGGTAGAAAAATAAGGTGATAATTGAAGACGAAGCGGTGGCTTAATATTTTCGAAACCGCTTATAGTTCCTTCTTGAGTAAGAAAACCGTTTACGTTAGGATCAATAACCTGCCATGTACTTTTTTGGCTGCTTTTTCTACGCTGCCTCACAATATTCAATCCCCAATCCTGTATATTTTTTTTTCCAAAACGAATGGCTGAGTATGGTATAAACATTTCGAAACTCCAACCATCTTCATGTATTTTAGTAGCACTTTGCCAAACCGCATTCCAGGCAAAATCTTCATTGTTACCATTACTGCTCGGTGCTACTTTGGCATCGTACTGTTCATTAAGCGGCGACAGAAAATATTCAAAACCATTTTGCTTATCCTGATAAGTATCAAAAATAATCCCGATAAAATCATTGTTACCAAACCCATCTCTTCCTGTAAGTTCAGCTGCTATACTGTCCTTCGTTCTTTCATGCAAATAACCACCAATGCTTATTCCTTCATTGTTGTATAAAAAGTAAACTTTTGTTTCGTTGCCTGTTCGCTCGGGGGTAAAAGGTGTGGGTTGAAAATCTGTAAATTTATCTGCAACAGCTGCGCTTTTCCATGCAGAATCGTTAAGAATACCATCTATTTTTATAGGAGCAGTTGATTTTGTTATAATAATATTCCTCTTTTCAATAATATTATTTTGAGCAGATGCAAAGCCAAATAAAAATATGGCTGCCGCTGATAATAGAAATTTCATTTTGTAAGTTTTGTTTTTTGCTAGAACAATTCTGCTGACAGAATAATGATTGTACGAAACTAAACGTACAAACTTTAACAAAAGTTACCGCTTATCAAAAGTTTATTTTATTGGGAATTTTTTAACGAAAAATAGAGATGGGGAAATTATTTAATTTTCATTTGAGCGTAGTAGGGATGATCAGGATTAACAATTAATTCCTGGCGGAGCGGATGAATTAAGACATCCATATCCTCAAGAGGAATAGCACCTAATAAAGGCTCATTGTCTCCTGGTAATACTAATGCATTGCAAACAGTTTGTCTATTTTTAAATTTTAAAACTATTGGTCCTACTAAATCATATTCTTGTATACTACCATTAGCAAGTTGTCCTTTTCTTTTTTCTAAAAAGGGTAAATCTAATTGTTCTTGTATTGTTTCATTTATACAAAGGTTATATGAGCCGGTATCAACAAGAATATTTATCTGTATTTTTTTTACTTCTTCTTCAGTAATAATATATTTACGAGCCAGCCCTAAATCTTCTGCATTTATCAATTCTATATCAGCATAAGTTAATCCCATAAAACTATTTTAGTAAAAATACAATTTTCTGTCTATTAATTTATCCCGCTGCCTGCTCATGTAAATAATCCTTACGTTTCAATTCAAAGTTTTTACCGAGGTACAATCTTCTTACCTGCTCATCGCTGGCAAGTTCCTCTGCTGTGCCATGTTTAAAAATACTGCCGTCAATTAATAAGTAAGCACGGTCACAAATGGAAAGGGTTTCGTTTACATTATGATCGGTAATAAGGATGCCGATATTTTTATATTTAAGCTTTGCAATTATTTCCTGAATATCTTCCACGGCTATTGGATCCACACCGGCAAAGGGTTCATCTAACAAAATAAATTTAGGATCTACTGCCAATGCACGAGCTATCTCTGTTCTTCTTCTTTCTCCACCACTTAAAGTATCGCCATTGTTTTTTCTTACATGCTGCAGGCGAAATTCTTGTAATAAAGATTCCAGTTTTTCTTTTTGAGCAGCTTTTTTGAGCTTGGTCATTTCCAACACAGCAATAATATTTTCTTCTACACTCAATTTTCTAAAAACACTGGCCTCCTGCGGTAAATATCCAATACCCATTTGCGCACGCTTATACATGGGGAGTTTAGTAATATTAATATCATTTAAAAAAACCTCTCCCTCATCTGGTTTTACCAGTCCTACTACCTGGTAAAAAGAAGTTGTTTTCCCTGCACCGTTCGGGCCTAGTAAACCAACAATTTCACCTTGACGAACATTAAAGGAAACATCGTTTACCACGGTACGGTTACCGTATCTTTTTACTAGATTTTTTGTTTGAATTACAATACTCATGTGCGGTAAAGGTAAGTTAGAAAGGTTTAAATTTTAAAGAGGCGCTTTTTTAACAGGCATAAAATTGTCATAAAAACATTAAACTTTATATCATAACTTCCACAAGCATGCTTGTACCTTTTTCGGCTTGTGATTGTATATTGAATACACCTCCTATTTCAGAAATTCGCTGTTGCATATTTCTCAATCCATTGCCAAAATTATTTTTATTGTTTTCTGAAAAGCCGACACCATCGTCCTTTATAGTACAGGAAAATTTATGGGCCTCAATAATAATAATTAAAGTTACAGAAGTAGCCTTTGCATGTTTTACAATATTATGAAGTGCTTCTTTTATTACCATAAAAATATGTGTACGTACTTCATGAGCCAATGCGAAACTTTGCAGCTCTTCAGGAAATGAAAAGTAAGATTTTATGCCATGTATTTCCAGAAAATCATACGCATATTCCCGTATGTACCCCAACAGATTTTCTGTTGTATTATTTATTGGATTAAGCGCCCATATGATGTTTCCAATATTGTTAACGATAGCTTCTGTAGAGCCTTTTATCATGTCTAATTCAGCAATCATTTTTTCATTGGTACCTAATTCTTTTTTTAAAGCACCGCAGGTTACTGAAATCTTAGAAAGTTCCGAACCAATATCATCGTGCATATCCCGGGCAATTCTGTTTCTTTCTTTTTCCATTATCTCCCGCTGTTCCAGTTGCAGGGTCATTGCAGAAATAATACCGGCCAGCGATTCAAACATATCAATATTTGATTCGGAAAAGGAAAGATATGAAAGTGGTTTAAATTCATTTTGCATACCTACAAACAATGCGCCCCATACTTGTTGGTTTTTTATAAGTGGTATTAAAATAAAATATTTTGTGAGTAAACGCTGTTGTAAAAGTTTTTCAAAGTCAGATGTATTTATTTCACTACTTACAAGCAACGACTTTTTTTGTTTTAAAAAATCATCTGCTACATTTATTAATACTTCATTTATTGTAGATTTTTCTGCCTCATTAAATCCTCTGGTGGAAATAGGTTTCAATGTTTTCTTGCCTGTGATCATTTCCAGCAAAACAACCCTGTCTAAAAACATTTGAGAAAAAATACCCTCCATAAATTCTTCGTAAAGAATTTCTTTACGGGTATAAAAACTAAAGCTGCGTTGTAGATCAGCCATTATTTTAAAACCACTTATATATTTTTTAGAAATATTGCTTAATTGTGCAGAGGCATATTGGTTGCCTACAGTATTGCCGGATAATCTGTCAAGCTGCTTTTTGTAATAAGACAGTTCTGTTTGTAATGATTCTATTGTATCCCTTTTCTTCTCCATATTAATCTTCGGTTAAAAGACAAAGCACACCTGTCCAATCCAATGCCTGTAAATGATTACCCAGTTTGGCTACTTCCACTCCTGAGTAAAAGCCCATAAACGGTATTTCATTCCCAATTATTTTTTGCACCTCTGTTACATCTTCCAGTTCTCCGCCTGCAAAAGGTTTGGCCCTGCCACCACAGTTTATATAAAAATAAAGCAGTGGTTTTTTGCCTGCTGCTTTTTGCTTTAAAGCGGCAATGCCAGTGTGTAAATAATCTAAATTTATACTACGGTGCATTAGTTGTACTTCATCACCATCTTTTAAATCAGGTTCAAACATTATCAATGCTTTTTTTTCTGCATCAATGGCCAGGCAAACCCTGTTTGCATAATCCTGTTCCTTAAAATCTCCATATTTATCTCCCTTATTAAGTCCTAATGTTACAAAAAGCGGAAACTCATTCCATGGAACTTTATGTTCTGCACCAAACAGTTCGTCAATCACATCTATTGCTGGTCTATTGTCTATTTCAAAAATTACGGGGCCTTCTGCATGGGTTATTGTTTTATAACTACTGGCAGGCATACAACCATGCATGATATTATTGTACATGGTACAATCACCACTTATAAGCAAGCCTAAAACATGTTGGTGCAAAACCTGGTCATCTAAAAACTGAAAACAGGATGTTAGTTGTAAATCGCCCATTAAACCTGCCCCTGCACAACATATGGTTGGATCTATTTTTTCTTCTATAGCAGCAAATAATGGGGTTGCAAAATTTAGCATGGGCGGACTTGTAGACTTTGCTGTATCGTAAAATACCAGTAACCCTTTTGCATTATTTGTAGCTGAAGCATTTATTTTATTAGCCAAAGCCAACCCGGCGGCATACTCATCTTTGTTTAAGTCCGGCTGCGAAAAAGTTTGAAATTTAATGGTGTCTGAGGACAGAACAGTTGCAATTGCTTCGTAAGCTTCATAACTTAATTCAGTATTAGTAAACACCCCAAATGCAGCACCACCAATTATAGGAGCATTGCCTGAGTTTGTTTTTACCCCTGCCAAAAACTGCTCCGCATTGTATTTCCCACTGCAAAAAATTATTACAATACTTAAGGGCCAATCGCCCATTTGTTCAATAGCTTTTGCAGAACATTCTTTGCCTGCAGCAAAAGAATCCGTTTTGGTAGTGTATCCTACTCCTGTCTTTGTTTGCATAAAAAAAATTAGCAGTGGTAATAAATATGTTCTGGTGAATATATATAATTATTTAATGATTTATAGGAATATATAAATATCTTAAAATTCATATGCTAAATAGCATTCATTAAAATTTCTGTTTACTACTTTTTTACTATTGATAATCCCAGCATCTTATCGGATATTTGAATTATGCCATTAGCATCTGTAGCCATAATAGAAGACTGCGAAAATATAAGGGAATACCTTTGGCAGCTTGTTAGCAATGCCTTCCCAGATACAGATGTAATAGCTTATGCAAATGCGGAAGAAGCCCTGGATGT
>JANPIF010000316.1:0-3980 GCA_031424845.1 Ferruginibacter sp. | reverse complement strand
AAATAAATGTCAAATAAAATAAGGTGTCCAACAGTAATAAAGTTTAAAAAAAGTCAACCAACTACTACTATGAAGTGTCAAAGATTGGTTGCATATAACACAATATTACACGCAACTCCCCATTATTCCTAATTTTGAATTGCCTGATAACCATTTTATTTGTTACTGTCTTTTTAGATTGTTTTGTAAAAAAATTCAATTGTTTTACTTTTTTTATTAATTCGCATCAAAATTTCTTAAACTGCTCATTTACATTACTTGAGTATATGATATTAAAAATTGTTTACTTATTTGTTTTGTGCGATAAAGTTCGTCAATTGGGCTCTCTACATTTGTTTACCACGCTTATATAAACGTTGAAACAAAGATCTGCCGGTGAAGGGCTGGCGGATAGCAGCGGAAAGCCCACAGCCCGAGGTACGAGGGCGAGGACTTGCAGCGTATAGCCGCAACAAATGATGAAAATGGTTGACTGCTCACAGCCCCAAAAATTAAGTCCAGCCCATTCTTTCTCTTAATTTATTTATGTGGGCGGTGTGGTGTTTGCCGTGCCATGCGTATGAACCGAGCAGGTACCAAAGTGTCATTTGCTTACCATACTCAGGGTGAACAATGCTGCGTTGCCATTGCACTTCGGTAAGGTTTTTTAAAACTTCGTGCATGCGAGCATGTAACGCATACAACAATGTAATGGAAACATTTATGGGAGTGTTTTGTACATCGCTCAATTGAATAAATGCATCCTGATCATAAGGTTTTATAGTGGGGTTTTCTTCTGTAAGCCCTAGTTTAAAACGCATAAAAGCATTCATATGACTGTCTGCCACGTGGTGAATTACCTGCCTGCTGTTCCAGCCATTTGGGCGGTAAGGAATTTCTAAATGGGCAGCATCTAAATTTGTGATTGCATATTCCAATGCCTTTGGTAATACCTCAATATCGAGCAGCCACTCTTCCAGCTGTGGCTGGGAGAATGGCTGTTCAACATACTTACCTATTGGATAACTTAAATTGTTCATATTATTTTGTAGCTGCAGGTTTAATATCTTCTAAGGTGATATCAAAAATCAACACATCATTAGGCTTTATTGGTGTGCCTTGTGGTGGGTATTCGCCGTATGCAAGATCGCCGGGAATATATACTTTCCAATGAGAACCAATTGGCATTAATTGCAAGATTTCTGTCCAACCTTTTATTACACCGTTTAATGGAAAAGTAGCTGCCTGCCCACGTTTTACGGAGTTGTCAAACTCGGTACCATCCATTAATTTACCAATATAATTTACTACAACTGTATCTATTGCTTTTGGTTTTGCATTTGATGGATTTCCAGCTTTTA
This sequence comes from Ferruginibacter sp., assembly GCA_031424845.1. GTDB lineage: Bacteria > Bacteroidota > Bacteroidia > Chitinophagales > Chitinophagaceae > Ferruginibacter. The sequence goes on along the minus strand of JANPIF010000316.1, from coordinate 2,640 downwards.
TTACTTCATATTGCAATCCATTTTGTAAAGCAATAACGCCCGGGCGTTTTTTATTTTGGTCAAGATAATTCTGGCAAATTGCTTTTTGAGCATCGCCTTTTTCTTAGCATACTGCTGTAATTTTTCTTGTAATATCATACCTGATTGATCTTGTGTTAACGATGGTTTTGTTTTATTAAATACATCATTCATTGCCTTTGCTACCATTTGTGTATTTAAATTGGTAACGCCTGCATTCTGCATACTTTCGGCCACACTCATACCTGCAGCATAACTAAAACTATCCAATGCATTTTTAAATGGTGAAGCAGTAATTTTAACAGTACTGCGTTTAGCAACCGGCGTTGCTTTCTTCTGCGCTTCTGCGTTCACTAAAGCAACTGCTGCAAATGCACATAACATTAATTTCTTCATTACTTATATAGGTTTGTTTTTAAAATTGTACAAATAAAATAAAAATTAATCAGGGCGCATCTCTTTTCCTGTTAAATGTATAAAAACATCTTCGAGGCTGGCAGCTTTTACTTGTTTGGGCCGTTCAAAACCGGTGGCCACCAGTTCATCTATCATACCATCGGGCGTATTTAGTTTAATGATTTTCCCTTCATCCATTATGGCAATACGATCGCACAATTGCTCGGCTTCATCCATATAATGTGTGGTAAGAATAACGGTGGTACCATTGTCTCTAATTTCCTTTATCAGTTCCCAAAGGTTTCTGCGGGCTTGAGGATCGAGGCCGGTGGTGGGTTCATCTAAAAAAATAATTTTAGGATTGTTGATGAGTGTTGTTGCAATGGAGAAACGCTGTTTCTGTCCACCACTCAACTCTTTGCTTTTATTTTTTGCTTTATCAGTAAGGTTTACTTTTTTTAGGAGTTCCATTGGGTTTACATCTCTGTTATACAAACCGCTAAAAAGTTTTATTAACTCTATTAAATTTAACCCCGGGTAAAAGCCCGATGCCTGTAATTGAACTCCGATAATTTTTTTTATTTCACCGGGCTGTTCGTCCAAATCAAAACCATTCACCACCACTTTACCGGAAGTTTTTGTGCGAAGTGTTTCTATGATTTCCAGCGTGGTACTTTTACCTGCACCATTTGGCCCCAGCAACCCAAAAATTTCTCCTTCTTCCACATCAAATGAAATAGATTTTACCGCTTGAAATGTGCCGTAATTTTTTGAGAGGTTTTGTACAGATATAATTTTGTTGGGCATTTGATTTTTTTTTAAAACGAAAATAAAACCTCATTCCTAACCTTCTACACAGGAAAAACAAATGGGAGATTTTAACGAAGATATTTGTTTAGGATCATTTTTAAAAGTCGTTGGAAGCTCCCAAACTTTGAACTTTCATCCTTCAACTTTGAGCTTTCTTTTCCTCTGCAAATAAATAACTCTCCAGCTCTTCCATCATTTTTATACTACCTACAAAAAAGGGTGTTCGCTGGTGCAATTCTGTTGGTACAATATCCAAAATATTTATTTTTCCGTTGGTAGCTTTTCCACCAGATTTCTCTACAATAAATGCGCAAGGGTTACATTCATACACCAAACGCAACTTACCTTTTGGCTTGTCCATTGTTCCGGTATATAAAAATATGCCCCCTCTAATTAAATTTCTATGTACATCGCTTACCATACTGCCAATGTAACGCTGGGTATATGGCCCGCCATTGGTTTTATCTTTCTTTTGGCAGCACGTAATGTATTCTTTTACCGGTTGGTCAAACACAAAAAAGTTACCATGGTTCACAGAATACATTTTACCAATTTCCGGACATTTAATATTTGGATGGCTCATTAAGTATTCTCCAATTTGCCTATCCAAGGTAAATCCATTCACACCTCTTTTTGTGGCATATACTAACATGGTAGATGAACCGAACACTACATAACCTGCTGCAACCTGTTTATTACCTGCCTGCAAAAAATCTTCTTTGGTGGCAGGTTTTCCTAACTCACTTACACGCCTGTAAATACTAAATATGGTTCCTATAGAAACGTTCACATCTATATTGCTACTACCATCTAAAGGATCAAACAAGCAAACATATTTTGATTTGTTACTGATTTCATCGTCAAAAATAACAAGATCATCCATTTCTTCGCTTCCAATTCCTGCGCAGCTAATGCCGTGGCGCAGTACACCCATCATTTGATCGTTTGCAAAAATATCTAACTTTTTTACCTCTTCTCCCTGCACATTCACAGTGCCATAATCACCCAAAATATCTACCAAGCCGGCTTTGTTTACTTCTACATTTATACGCTTACATGCAAGACCAATATCTCTTAACAGACCCGCAAACTCACCAGTTGCTTGTGGAAAAGCCCTCATTTCCTGAATGGTAAATTCATCGAGGGTAAGTATGTTTCTATTTGTAGCCATAATTTAGATGTTAGATATCAGATGTAAGACACAAGATTTTACAACTAATAAAATATTTTAGATATACATTTTTTGACAATAGATTTGCAATGTAAATATAATTTTAAAAGAAAAGGAAACTACGTCATAAAAGATAGTTCTATTGAATTGTTTAATAGAATGTTGACCTTTTACTAAGCGTTATCTAATATCTAATATCTAAAAATCTAACTTCTAATTAATGTTTGTTTTTAAATTTGGCGGTG
>JANPIF010000315.1:0-14855 GCA_031424845.1 Ferruginibacter sp. | reverse complement strand
GGGAATGTTACTTTAGGTTCACTAAGAGTAAGGCAAGATTATTTAATAGCACAAGGTTTATTAGCACCTTTTGAAAACGGCATGCCTGCAAATAATAAAATGTTGCAGATGAGTTTACAGCGCTTGAAGCAATTAGCCGCTCACGAAATCGGCCACACGCTTGGGCTCATGCACAATTATATTGCAAGTACACAAAGCCAGGCAAGTGTTATGGATTATCCTTCGCCGGTTGTATCAATAAATAGCAAAGGAGAAATTGATCTTGATAATGCTTACACAAATCAAATCGGTGATTGGGATAAAGTATCTATAAATTATGGCTATGCAGATTTTCCTGCAGGTACTGACGAGGCAAAAGCATTAAACAAAATTATAACAGATGCAGGTAAAAACGGGTTGACATTTATATCAGACAGAGATGCAAGAGATCCTGCAGGCTTGCACCCCGCAGCACATTTATGGGATGTAGGTAAAGATGCTGTGAGTGGCTTAAGAGAAGTTTTAAAAGTGCGTGAAAAAGCCCTTGCACAATTTGGTGTAAACAACCTTCGCAATGGCATGCCCATGGCTATGTTGGAAGATGTGTTGGTGCCTATTTATCTTTTTCACCGCTACCAGGTAGAAGCTGTTGCAAAGCAGGTAGGCGGGTTAAATTATTCCTATGCGCTGAAAGGCGATGGCCAAATGGTTACTAAGCCACTTACAAAGCAGGAGCAGTTAAATGCTTTAAACGCTGTGGTAGATTGTATGGAGCCAAAGATGTTGGCGCTGCCGGAAAGCATTATCAAATTTATACCACCACGCCCTGCCGGCTATGGTTACAGCAAAGAGTTATTTAATAAAAGAACGGGCCTTGCTTTCGATCCTTTGGCGGCAGCAGAAAGCGCTGCAGATTTTCCACTCTCATTTTTATTTAACCCGGCACGTTTAAATAGAATGGTACAATACCAGGCAGAAAATAATGGCTTAGGGATAGATGAGATGATGAAAGTATTAATGGATAAAACCTGGAAAGCCTCTAGATCAAATGGTTTGCAAGGTTTAATACTGCAGCAGAATGAGCAATTGCTCCTCACATATTTGTTGGGCGTTTCCTTAAATACAGAAATTTCTTTTGCTACAAATGCAGCCATCACAAAAGCAATAGACGACATAAAAATCTATGCAACCAATCAACTGCTTGTCGCGGATGCAAATAAAAAAGGCTATCTGCTGTTAACCTTAGATAGAATTAAAAACAGGTTAGATGGAAAAGCATTTGTTCCAGAAACCTTACCGCCGGGCGCACCCATCGGTTGTGATATGGATTAGAATTTTTTTATGTAGAAATACTGTTGTGGGAGAATGGGCATTGTACAAAGCCAAGCATTTGTATAGTGCTGTCCCCGACCGAACGACGTTCAGTCGGGCGGGTGTAGTAGTGCCGTCCCTACATTGCATATATGGACGGCAGCTACTACTGCCCATCGTGGCTATTGGGAGCAGAGGAACTTTTTTCAGCTTTTATTGCTGAATAGATTGACAGTAATTCGAAATAGATTTCAATTCAACAATAAACATTTATTCATTTACCTACTAAGAGCGTTGAACAAAAAAACTTATCTTAACCGTTCTAAAAAAATGAACAGAACGTAGCAATGGAATTACAATAATTAAAGCCGAGAAAAGCGCTGAACAAAGCCTTCTTGAAAGTGAAACCGAACAGGGCAGCTATTGAAAGTTTTAAAGCAAATCTTATACAGTTACTTGACAGAACAAATGATACGGAGAGCAAAGAGTTTCATAAAAACCAGGTGATAGATTTTTAAAGAAAACCTATTATGCCCCAATCATTTTATAAATACAAAAGTGAGAAACGAAAGCAGCGCTTTTTAAACTATGGCTGGCAAAAGTAGCCTCAGAAAGATTGGATGAAATGCAGGAGCTTAAACAGAACTTATAGATGAGGTATATTTTGTGATAATCAAAAAAGAATTAAAACCAGCCAACTAAAAAATGCGTCATTTTTGAGAACTAAAAAGTAATTTCAACAAAATGGATGAAAAAACACAGATCTTTTATGGCGTTGCCGGTTGTTGCATTGGTATTGCAATTGGGTTCGCTATTGGCTTCCCGATTATATTTGAACTGCCGTATGAAAAGCGGGGGTACATAGGTGTTCCTTTTATACTCATTCTTACTTTAGCCATGTGTGTATTAGGCGGATTTATAGGTGTAAAAAAGGCCAAAGCAAAAGAAGAAATACAGAAGGAAGAGGATAACTATTAAAATACTTACATAAAGACGTTAAACGCTTAGCTACAGGCAACACAATACCATGTACTTACTTTATTCTTCCATAAATACTGCATATGAGGTATTTCACAACCATATTTTCCGGCATAAATTCAAATTTCCTGTAAGCCGCTATGGGTTTACAATCAAATAATTTTATGAAAAAAGCAACTGCGCAACTTTTTCCTATGTATTATATACTCTTATTGTTTTGTTTTCTTATTGTAAATTTTAGAGCTACTGCTCAAAAGTCGGCAGCTGAGATGGTAAAATCGTATTATCCAACTTTGGAGAAACTGGATGGTAAAAAATTAGTGAAACACAAAACATACAGCAGCACTTATATAAATGAATATTCTGCTAAAGGTTGTGTTACAGGCAACTGTCTTGATGGTGAAGGCAGCCTTTTATTTGCAGATAGGGTAAAGGATTCTACCTTCCCAAAAGACTCATGGAACCAGGTTGTAGAGCCGGTGGTAAGGCTTACGTTATACAAAGGTCGCTTTGGTAATGCCGGCAGAAGTTTTACAGGCAGCGTTTATTCAAGAAAAGTGTATTACGATATTGATTACACAAAAAATAATGCGGAAGCTAAACTGATTCCAAAAGTGGCCTACAAACTTACAGATGACAGTTTTTGGGAAAATTATCTTGAAGGGACTGGCTCAATGGAGTCTCTTAATTACTCATACAAATGGAAGGGTTGGGTTGATAAACCGGTTGTGAGTGGGTTGGGAGTTGATGGTATGCCCACCTCCTATAAGGTGTATATAGATACCCTGACCTGTTACGTAAATAAGACCTACTTACCGGGTGGCAATTACAAACATTTGCAAGGAAGAACATTGCCTGATGGTGAATTTTTAGGTGGTCGCATAAGGTATGCAGATGGCTCAGTTTATGAAGGTTTTTTACATGCTGGCAAACGTATAGGACCCGGGCGTTTTACAACTGCAAGTGGTATAAAAAAGGAAGGTATTTGGATGCTAGATACCATATCAACAGCAATTCCTGTATTTTTTCCAGATATTTTGTTTTCACCCAACCCTTTACTTGCTAACGGTAAAGCCAAAAATGCTATTTATAATGCAGGTGGCGGTTGGGCATATTATGATAATGGCTCAACAATATATCTTGGTAAAGCTGATTCAGGAAAATTAAATGGTGTGGGAATTTATATATATCAGAGGGAAGGTTTAAATGAGTGGTGGACTGGAAATTTTGTAAAGGGTAAACAAACATCGGGCCTTTATATCTTTGAACAGGGTGAACTTGATAAAGTTTTAGTTGGTTTTCCTTATGAAAGAACAATTAAAAGAAATAATTATTACGGTTTTGTTCACCAAAATGAAAACACGAATCGTTCATTCCTTTGTAGAAAGATGCTAAATTTTGATAGCTACGGAAATGTTACCTCTATGTATGAAGGTTTTATTGACCAAGGGAGACTACCCCAAGGCTGGATATTTGTAAATGACTGGAAGGCCAAGCGTGAAGCAGAAAGCCTTCAGTTTTTGGTGGATGGCAAGCCTTATCTGTCAATACCAATAAATGATGACAGATTAAAAGGACATATCAGTTGGATAAAACTAGCAGACTCAGGTGATTTTTGTATGCCTGAAGTAAATAAAGTAAAAGCCGCATTTCTGCCTAAGATTACCCTGCGTACCGATTCACTCTTAGCAATTATTTCAAAAGAAGAATCTGCTATGGCAATACGAAAAGCGGATGCTGAAAAGCGTAGGGCGGAATGCCTTGGAGTCATGGCAAAGTATCCTTACCAACCCGGAGAAATGGTACTGTTGAACTATACCGATGGTCATCCAAACCACGTACTAATAACCGATAAATACAATTGTGATTACCAACAGTATCCTGTAATACGAAAGTATTGGATAACGCCAAAAACAGGAGGTGGTAGTTATTGGTCTGAAAATTCCAGTGTATCTCCGGAAGCGTTAGCCCGTGGCGGAAGAGTAAATGGACTTTTTGCAGCGTGTGGTACCTGCAAGGGCAGCGGAAAAGTATCTATTGATATTTATAAAGATGTAGGTGGAAACTCAGGTTATACAGACCTTGGTAATGGTTGGGCAAGAAAAAATGCTGAATCATATTATGTATCTAAAGGCTGGGGTCCATGCAAGGGAGGATGCAATGGTAGTGGGTTTATGAGGCGTTAGTGTGATACAGTTTCTCTTATATTTTCCACCGTATGGCGCAGAAAAAGCAGACTATACTTCCAAATGGACCAGAATTGAAAACTCTTGCACTAATAGCGCAGCATTGCTAACTCTTGCGCAGAAATGAGGCGAGGCTTTTGTGTGTCAGCTTTCTGTGCAGTTATTTATCTTACAGCCATGAGATAAAATTTTTCACATTCCACGATACATATTTTTTAATAAATACAACATGTCGCACCTACGGCGCTTAACCAAATTAATTATAATTTATTTCTACTAATATGTCGACTCTCTGAGGCTAAAAACCTTAACCCTTTAGCTCCATAGGAGCTTCATAACGGTATAAAATTTTGAATGTTCAATGGAAGAACTCCGCTAGGAGTGACATGTAAAAATATTGGGTTTAAAACTTAGTTTCTTGGCCTTCATTTGTCCCCTCGTAGCACCGTGAACTCTTTGAAAAAGAATTTAGATTAACATCGATGCAATTGTTAATCTACAAGCAACATTTTATTTCGTTCACTTTTCAATATCCAAATAAAACAGTTTCGATTTACCATCATCATTATCGGCTATGGCTAATGCCTTTAGGTTGTTACCTTGCTGTTTTATTATTTCTATAGATTCTAATTTATCAAGAATGATATTGCCTTCCACATCTTTAAATTGTTGCAGGGCAACCAAGGAAATTTTATCCTTATCATTTATGCGTAACACACCAATGTAGCTTCCTTTAATGGCGCCGTCAGCAATGTTATCGTGGGTTTCTTCCAGCGAAGCTGTAAATAGCATTTCATTATTGTTAATGGCACATGCACCTGAAATACCAACAGTATAGTTATTAATAACGGGCAAAGAAATTTTTTGCAGGTTGAAATTAGGAATGGCATCCTTAGGGTTTTGTACATATTGAGCAAAATCTGTCCATGCAATTATAATTACCATATTATTTCCACGGTTAAAAAGAAAAAGCTTGTCACCAACCAAGGCAGCACCTTCAATATTAAATTGATGGTCATTTAAATCAGCTTTTAATTTGATAGCCTTGTACAAAGGAAAAAGAGAGCATGTAAAACTTACTATTTTGCTTTCTACATTAATGGCATACATGGTATCTCTGTATGGGCTTAAACTTCCAGAAGGGAAGGTAAACAGATACGAGATATTACCAATAGTTCCTACAAGTGCTGCTTCCAAATCTTGCTTCACGGCTTTCGCCATTCTATCAAAACTTGCTGTTGTCTGTAGAGGGATTCTTGTGGATAAACCTGTGTCAGCGTTTGGCAGCTCTGCAATATAAGATGCATCATCTCCTACGAGGTAAGCCGCATTGTTATAATAAGCAAGACCGGAACCCGATGAAACAGCATCTGTAACAACCGATTTGGTTATACTAATACCAAGGTCCATCTTTTTGGTTTTGCATGAGCCAAGGGTAGTAAAATATAGCAACACAATTACTATAACAGAAATATTTATTTTATTCATGAATGGATATAAAAATGGATGAATAAAAAGTAATTGTACTAAAAATAATACCAGTTACTAATTCGATGTGCTATTAAAATAATTAGGAAACTTATCCTTTTATTGTTCCCTCCAACCTACGTGAGCGCTCCATAGTCACTACCCAAAAAATGCCGAGGCACATTCAGCGACCAGCCGATACATTAATAAATTATTTTTTAGATAATAACGAAAGTGCAATTGATAAGGCGCTTTTTCGCTGACCAGGCCTGGGCATTGATGACTTTAAAGTTTGTTACACACGTAAGGTTAGGGAATACATAAATCAGTTAATACAAAAATATTTTAATCCATCAATCATTATTATTCATGCACTGCAAGCACAGGCACCTTACTTTGGTAAATCATTTTTTTCGTGTGCTGTGTTTTAAATAATTTGGTGAAAAAGCCATGATACTTCGGACCAATAATGATCATATCAATATTTTTATCTCTTACAAACAAGTTTATTGCCTCATGAAAATCGAACAACCGCATAAAATAAAATTCCGGTTTAAATTCACTCAACAATTCTTCCATTTTATCTCTCTCCCTTTTATAACCTGTAGTCAAAGAAATGTAGTGCGAATCATCAACATTTAGCACATGTAAATTTGGATTAAAATCAGCCAGTATTCTTTTTACAGCAAGTAATACAGGCGTTTCTTGTACATACTTCATTTCCGATGCAATGAGTATGTTTTCTGTTCCGGTATATTTTGCATCGCTAGGGATAATTAAAACCGGGCACACATTTTTTTCTGCCATCTTCAGTGTATTGCTGCCTGAAAACCATTGGGTTAAGGCAGACTTGCCGGTAAGGCCCATTACTATTAAATAAGCAGTTCTTACATGCGCATAAGCATTTAAGCTTTCTATAAAATCATTACCAGATTCTGAATATGTTTCAATATTTGAACACTCAACACACAACTCAGTTTTTAAGGTATGCAAATAGTTATTTGCAATTACTGCATCGTCAGCTTTAGCGTAAAAATTATACAATACAAGTATAACATCTTCTCTGTTTTTATACATGTTTGCTGCATAATGCGCAGCGTTAAAGGAGGTTTCAGAAAAATCTACCGGAACTATTACTACTTTTTGCATGTATAATTTTTTAACGAATTTAATTACTTTAATTTTAAAACCATCGTTCCTGCAATTGTTGTTTCCTATTTGTTTAAATCTTTGAATTTTCTTCAGTTAAATTTAATGCTGCCGTTGTAGGAATCCAGCAAAATAAAACAGGAGAGCCCGTTTTTCACAATGGATTTACATGAAAGTCTAATTCAATAAACTACTTACAAATCCTTTATCAAAATGGTAATTTTATGAGGAGCAGTTTCATCTCCACCAAAATATGGATAAAGCTTATAACCTTCTGCTTTAGTTGTGCTGCTTTTTCTGGGTAATGAATCAATGTTGTTATTTATAGAAAAAATATAGTTTTGGGGAGATACTTTAATTGTGCACCTATTTTCTTTCCCTATATCAACTGTTGCCAGTTCCTTAGAGGTTACTATTCCTGCATTATATACATAACCAAATAACCTGAGTGCTTGGTTACTCCACCGCCAACCAATTCTTGCGCTGTATTGATGATGCTGCGTATTGTTATCTGCAAAACCGTACAACTTATTTATATCATCTTGATTATTAAAATCGGCAGTTGTGTATATAGCAGAACTGTCAAACTTTACCACAAATTTTAATTCGGTAAGTGATGTAGTCACAAAATTATTGTCGTTGCAAAAATGCGCAGCAGAATCAATTGTATATTTTTTAAATTCGGTAACAGGTACATCTTCATTTTTTATAATATTAGTGTCTTTTTTGCTACACGATAAAATAACCATTGACAGGATTAAAATAAATAAAAGATTTCTCAAAGTTTTGGAGTTTATATTTTCTTAACTATAACTCAAAACTTATTTAAATAGTGTGTAAGTGTGGATATCTTACTGCTGCAATTTGCTACAGCATTTTTTTATAAGCTTACATTTATTTAATGAAACCAACATTTTACAATAACTCCTATTTAAAAACAGCTTGCATTTTTTTGAGAATACTTTTTATTTTTCTTTCATTTTCTGCCTGTAACAACACCAAACTAATAACCAATAAAAGCAATGTAAATATATTGCCACGTAGTAGTTGGAACGCATTGGCAGCCAGAGAATATAAAACGCACGTACCGGTGCGAATAACTGTACACCATGAAGGCACAAAACTGGAAATAGAAGATGATGCAGCTAAAAAAATAAATGCTATACAGCGGTGGGGCATGGGCGAAGAAAAAAAATGGGCAGATATCCCTTATCATTTTTTAATAGCGCCCAATGGAAATATATACGAAGGTAGAGATGCTTTCATTGTTGGTGAAACATCTACAGAGTACAATCCTACAGGGCATTTACTTATTTGTTGCTTAGGAAATAGAAACGAAAGTCCTGTGCCTAAAGAACAATTAAATGCACTGGTAAAACTTATAAAATACAGTTCTGTAAAATATAAAATACCATTGGATTCATTGGGTACACACAAAAACTTTTCTAAACAAACTACTTGCCCCGGTAAATATTTAGATGAATATTTTTTAAATGGATATATATACGCAGCAATTAGAAAATGAGGTGGTGAAAATTGAAAGCATAAAAAAAGCTGTTCATCAAGAACAGCTTTTCAGTAAAAGCATTAAATATTATTTAATTCGAATTACAGGTTTCAATATGTAGTTGCCAGATCCATTTTGGCTTACAGACATGGCTGCATCAAAATCTATTAACAAAATATTTAAACTTTGATCTAGTTTTTTACTGAATTTTATTTTTAATCCAGACTCTGAACCACTCGGAATAGTTAAGGGATAAGTGGTGCCATTGTTTTTTACAGTGTTATTAGTTCCAAGAATCAATCTAATTTCTTTTATTTGTCTTTGAGGAATTACTCCTGAAGCCAACAAAGTATCAACACCATTTTGCAACAACAATAAGTTATAAATGCCTGCTTGGGTATTTAATGTAACCCAATTTTTAGTACTGTCATTATCATCATCTCTATATTTCACCATTACAGTTTGTATATCAATGTTTACCTGTTCCAGTGCTGTTGGGGCATCGGTCATTCTTATCTGAAGATTAGCTTCATCTTCGGTATCTGATTTTTTGCAAGATATAAAGCTCGTTATCATTAATGAGCTGAATAATAGGAATACAATACTTTTTTTCATAGTTATAGTTTTATAGGCATTAGAAAAAAACGTGCCAGTAAATTATTCGTAATAATAAAGTAACTATATGTTTTAATTTTTTTGAAATTGCTCTGTAATCTGGGCTACAGTAAATGAAAATTTGCGAATAATACTACGTATGATCATTGTTTTACCATCGGGCATCAGGTAATAATACTGCGTCATTCGAGCATGCCTAATAAATTTTCTATTGGGTAGTTTTAACCTAAATGTCCAGCTAAACTGGTTACCCGTTAATACACCAATTGCTTTGCCATCTATATCATTGGCTGTAGCTTCCACATGTGTGTCATTCAATATTTTTATCTGCCATGAACGATGATTTTTCTTTCCTCCTTCCGGGTAAAGATCTTGCTCAATGTTTAAAATACTGTCTTTTAAAATACCTACCGTTTCAGTAGTAATATTGGTAGTGGGTTTGCCTGCTCGGTTTTCAATAACACCTGTAGATTGAGTCTTGCCAATAAAAAATTGTACAGGCTTTAAATTTTTTTCATGCTTGGCAAGTGAAACAGATTTTGTGCTATTGCAGCTAAAAATAAAAATTGAGAGTAGGATTGTGTTGAGGATTTTAAAAATATGCATAGTAAAATAATACTATTACCATGCCATGGTACTAATACTCTATAGTTTGATTATTTGTGTTTATTTTTTTAAAATATTCCATCACTCTTTTTTCTGTAAAATGTTGTAAGGTAATATCCTGAGTAAAAATTTCTTTCCTTAATTGTAGATATAGTAAAACTGCGTTTTCAAGACTATTTAAAATGGAGGTTTTTGTGTAAGAAGGTATTGTTGATTTTATTAGTTCAAAATCATTTTTATTAATTTGAATTTCAATTTTTCTTACACCTCTTGGTAAATTATTATTTTTTATATGAAGCAATGGACCAAGCACCTGCATTCTTAAAAATCCTAAAAAATCAAACGCTTCCATAAGTTCGCCCCTCCCAATTTTTAAGAGAGCATAATGTATCCAAACCCAAAAGCGATCTTCCATCCATTGGTAATCTGTCTGCGGAAATTTTGCTGTTGTTTGTGCAATAATATCTTGTAATTGATTGTTGGTATCCAATAAAATTATAGGTTGTTCTATTCTTTGCTTAAACTCATCAAGAGTTAAAAATTTAATATCCACATGTAACAATGGGTTGTCGTACAAGCAAATTAAAACCCTTGGTTCTCCCACATGTTCGCCGGTAAAACCGGTTAAAAGATGTCCGAAGCTATTTGCGTATATCAGCATTTTATTTTTGTTACCAGCAACCACTTCTTTGGTAATTAGTATAAGGTCAAGATCAGAATATTCGTCAAGTTCATTTGTTAACCACGACCCACCAACTGCTAATCCAATAACTGATTCGTCTGCTTTTACAATTTCGGTTACTTTATTTGCAAATTCTAACTGTATCATGCTTTGTTATACTTTGAATGTTTAACTATTTTAAAATGTATGCTGATAATTAAAATTTTAAACTAATAAAGGTGAGCAATTTAAAATCTTTGATTGATTCAATAAGATAAAATTAATTTCTACAACTGCATTCAAAATGTTTGTTTAGATAGGCAATAGAATCATCACACATATTTTTAAGTACCGAAATATTTATGTCGGAAAGTTTTTTTATATAAATACATGCTTTGCTAATTTTATATTTCCCCAGGTCGTTTAATAAGTGCTTATTTTCTTCCGTTTGAGAAAATACATACAATGAAAATGCAGGCTTGCGTGGAGAAAAACCAATAAGTGGCGCATCTCCTTCATGCCCACTTGCATATTTGTAGTGATAACTTCCAAACCCAACAATGGTTGGTCCCCACATCTTCGCTTCACATCCCGTCCATTCGCTCATTAATTTTATTAATTGAAAACTGTCTAATTTCTTTTGTTCATTTTCCACGTATGAATTAATAAAATCGGTAACATTAATATTTGTTTCGGCTGTTTTATTTTTTGCCATACAATTTTTTAATCTTATAAATTATAAACTTTTTAAAAAATTATCCGTTCGAAAAAATGAATATTGAAATAGAACCTTTGTTTTAAATATACAGAAAATGTAAGGTTTAAATAATTTTAATTGATCTTTTAAAAACTTAATTTTAAAATACAAATTAATGAAATACACCCCACTCAATATAAACATCCCACAACCCTGCAATGAAAACTTTGCAGCTATGCCTGTCGCAGAAAAAGGTAAATTATGCGGGAAATGCGAAACTATCATTTATGATTTTTCTCAAATGACCGATGCTGAAATGATACGTTTTTTTAAAACAAACCCGGCAACACATTGTGGTAGATTTCATAATTCTCAACTCAACAGAAATATAGAACCCATTACCATAAGGAAAAAGTTTTTACAAAAGTTTGTAAAAATTGCAGCATCTGTTATTGCTATTCTTACGCTCCGAAATGTACCTGCCATGGCACAGGGTGAAATGAGGGATAACATTACACAAACTCCACAACAAAAAAATAGAATTACAAATGTGCCCCAAGATTTTTTGATTAAAGGAATAGTTACAGACCGAGATAATATTCCATTAAAAAATGCAACGGTAAAATTTGATAATTTACAAACTACTATAACTGACGATAATGGAAATTATTCTTTTGCACTAAAAGACATTAATGCAGCTCACAATATTTATTTTAGTTGTATAAATTATGTAACCACCGTAAGAACGTTTAACCCGGTAATGGGAAATACAGCTTTTAATGTGGAGCTTGGTAGAAGAGATACAAATGCAGTTGTATTTAATGATCATACAGCCGGTGTAATGATGCCCATTAATCAACTTGGTGCCTTGCCTTCATTAAATTTTAAATCAAAAAGTTTATTGTTTACAAGAGATATAAAAGATATACTTGCCCACATAGCCTCACAATTAAAACACAACCCTTTTACAAATATTGAAGTGAAGGCATACACTGTAATGCACTCCAATCAAGCAAATAAAATTGGGCTAAAAAGGCTTGAATTAATTAAATTATTCCTGGTGGAAAATCAAGGAATTTCTGCTGATAGAATTTTTACTTTTCTTGAAATGGGTGAAAATATCGTAGACATTGTTGATATTAGTGGCAACTAGAATGAATAGTAAAATGTATTGTGTAAGCAATGTATTCAATTATGAAGTACTGTTATTCTTTGCCATTTAAGCATATGTCCATTAAAGTTGTGATTAGTTTTATAGATTGCATGGTTGAAAGAGTAATGTTATAAAATCAATCGGTCAAAAATCTACAAACTTATTCTGGCCTCTAAATCAATTTCCTAATTCAGAAATAATTTTTCATCAATTATGGGTTTCAAAGCCTTTGGTACAAATTTTTATATATACTCTCCAAAATTTATCTGTAAAAAAATAAGCATTTGTATGAGTAGAAAGATAGCCTTAATTGGTGGCGGGCCAGCAGCATTGTTCATGTATAAAAAACTGATAGAAAACAGTTCTGAAGAACCTTTAGAAATAATTGTTTACGAAAAAAACAATCAACTGGGTGCCGGTTTTCCTTATAGCAGTTTGGGTGCTATGCAGGAACATATTACAAATGTATCGGGTAATGAAATACCCAGCCTTCCACAATCTATGAAAGAATGGGTAGGAACTGTAGACGCAGGAGTAGTAAAACCTTATAACATTAACAGCGAAAATTTTAATGACTTCAAAGTAGTGCCAAGATTGCTTTTTGGAACTTATTTGCAACAACAATTTGATTTATTGATAAAACAAAGTAAATCAGAAAATGTAAAAACTACCGTTTGGTATAACACGAAAGTGGAAGATATTATTTATGACAACACTACTGGTTTTTCAACAATTAAAGATGACAAACAAAAAAACATAGAAGTAAATGAAGTAGTAATTTGTACGGGTCATGTTTGGCCAAAAATGAATGAAGGAAAAATTGATGGTTGGTTTGATTCACCTTATCCACCACAGAAATTGAAGCAACAGTTTAATGCACCGGTTGCCTTAAGAGGAGCATCCTTAACTGCTATAGATGCTATCAGAACGTTGGCACATGCTAACGGATCTTTCATTCACAACGATGATAGTTCTTACACTTATAAATTAAATGAGGAGAGCCAAGGTTTCTCCCTTGTACTACATTCTTTGCATGGTTATTTACCCGCAGTTAGGTTTCATTTGGAAGATACACACCTCACACCAAAAAACTTTATTGAAGAAGAAGATGTGCCGGGTTTAAAAGAAAAATTCGGGGGTTACATACCACTTGATTTTATTTATAAAACAAATTTTGTAGACCCTTTAAAAATGCAGGATAATGATCTTTACAACATCATTAAAGATTTTAGCATTGAAGAATTTGTAGCTTATATGTTTAAAGACAGAGAGAATAATGATGGGTTCGATTTATTGAGACAGGAGTATAAAGAAGCAGAAGAAAGTATTGAAAACAGAACATCAGTAATATGGAAAGAAACGCTTGGTGCTTTAAGTTATGCAATGAATTATCCCGCTAAACATATGAGTGCAGAGGATATGTTACGGTTAAAAAAAGTGTTGATGCCACTAGTTTCTTTAATCATTGCATATGTACCTCAAAGCTCGTGTAGAGAGTTATTGGCATTGCACGATGCAGGTGTACTTAGTTTAATTTCTGTAGATGAAAGCAGTGATGTGCAACCAGCAGAAAATGGTGGTGCGGATTATTTTTATCATAAAGAAAAAAAGGATAAAGTATATTTTAAAACTTATGTAAATGCCATTGGGCAGGGAGCTATGCAGTTAAATGATTTCCCTTTTAAATCATTAGTAATAGATGAAATTGTAAGTGCTGCGTATTTGCATTTTAAAGATGTTAAAATAGCTGAAGAAGAATTAGAGAAAGGAAATAAACTGGTGGAACCGGCAGCTACAGAAGGTTATTATTTGAAGGTTCCTGGTTTAAATATTAATGATCATTTTCAGGTACTCAATAAATTCGGTGCTTTCAACCCAAATATTTTTATTATGGCAGTACCTTTTATTGGAGGCTTAAACCCTGACTTTTCTGGTCTCGATTTTTGTGATACAGCATCTGGTAAAATTGCAGCAACTATTTTTAAAAAAGAATTAGTATTGGATAAGGAAGCTAAGGAATCAAATTATATAAACGCATAAATTTATTCGTTCATCCATTTTTGTACTTTTGATGGTACAAAATATCCAAGGTGAAATTTGTCTTCTTCTGTATTTTTTTCATCAGCAATTATGCGGAGAGAATATTTATTTTTTACAGCATCAGGTAGAATATCTTCAATGTTGTGAAAGTCATCTACATCTATCCCAAACTTATCATCTATATGTGATGGTGCGCCTTTAAAACCTGTGTGTTTGTAAAATGCAGTTGCTTTTGCATATTTTAAGGCAGCCACTTTATCAGGAGCAGCCACTATCATTTTATAATGAAATTCTTCAAATTCGTGTTGCTTATACCCACCTAAATTTATAAAAAACAATTGCGCATCATTTGTAAAATCTGTTCCTTTTTTTACAACAGATATTTTGTAGCCGTTGGTATATGTCACCGTACGCCATGCATCAAAATGTAAGCCTGCAGCAGCTTCAGGCCAAAAGGTTTTAGCCTGCGGTATTATTTCTTCCATGTTTTTTGCTATTGAAAAAAA
>JANPIF010000314.1:0-5142 GCA_031424845.1 Ferruginibacter sp. | reverse complement strand
CTTTGTTTGTCGTTTTTAATGGTACTGGTGGGTTTTGCTACAGTTACAGTTTGTGCGCTTGAGGTGTAAGTGGCAGCACTAAAAACAAATATTGCTACAATTGATTTTAAATTCATGATGCTTAATTTTAATTTGAATAATTTCTTTTTCAACAATACAGACATAGGCAGCAAACAAAAGTTTAAAAAGGCATTATTTATTTTTAAAATTACAATTAAAACAAAGCAGGCAAAATATTAAAACTCATTCTGTGGTATTTGCAAAGCCCGTTTTCTTCTATGGCTTTTCTATGGGAGGCGGTACCATATCCTTTGTTTTTATCCCAACAGTAATGACTGTATTCCGAATGTATTTTATTCATAAAATCATCTCGGTATGTTTTGGCTAAAACGCTTGCTGCAGCAATAGATGCATATTTGCTATCTCCTTTGATAATGCATTTGTGCTTTATATTTTTATATGAGTTGAAACGGTTGCCATCAATTAAAAGCTGAGTGGGTGTTTTATGTAAATTATCAACAGCAATATGCATGGCTTTAAGGGATGCCTGTAAAATATTAATGGAATCTATCTCATTGTTGCAAACCTGTGCAACCGCAAAGGCTACACTTTCTTTTTCTATAATTGGTCTTAAAATATCTCTTTGTTTTTCCGATAATAGTTTACTGTCGTTTAACAAAGGATGAAAAAAATCTTTTGGTAAAATAACGGCTGCTGCAAAAACAGGTCCGGCATAGCAACCACGGCCGGCTTCATCTATACCTGCTTCGGTTTTCGTTTTATGTAAATAAGGCTGTAACATTTTCGAAATGCAAATATCCTTTATTCAACTTAATTTTAGCAATAGGCTTTACGTAATTTTGTAATAATACTAAAACTATGAGTGCTATAAAAAAATGGGTGTTTGCAACTTTTATTCTTACGTTTCTTGTAATTATTGCCGGCGGCATTGTACGTACAACGCAGAGTGGCATGGGCTGCCCCGATTGGCCAAAATGTTTTGGTATGTGGGTGCCGCCAACAAATGCATCTCAATTACCTGCCGACTTTGAAAAGTATTTAAAGGCGCAGGATATTGATCATACTTTTAATGCTTACCATACTTGGATTGAATATATAAACAGATTGCTTGGTGTACTGCTAGGATTATTTGCAATAATACAGGCAGCATTATTATTTTTTAAAAAGGATCAACAAAACCAGGCATATAAATTATCGCTGGCATTTTTAGTAGGTGTAATACTTACAGGATTATTTGGAGCAATTGTGGTTAAATTAAATTTAGCGCATGTAAGTATTTCTATACATTTATTTTTTGCCATAGTGCTTGCTCAAATACAACTTGCATTGTACATGCGTGTAAAAGGCAAACTCTATAAAAAAACGGCAGGCACAAAAATGCGCCGGGCTATATTTATTTTATTAGTTATTCTTTTTGCGCAAAGCGTACTGGGTACTATGGTAAGAATGTATGTTGATGATATTTCGTCTGCGTTGCATTTTGAACAAAGAGAAGCCTGGCTTGCAGAAATGCCTGTTGCCTTTTTAATTCATCGAACATTTTCGTGGTTTGTACTGGCAGCTGTTTTTTATGCAAATTGGTATTGTAGAAAAGTGCCTATACTAAAAAAGCCCCTAAGCAAATTGATTGGAATTGTTTTATTAAGTGTAACTACTGGTATAGTGTTATATTATTTAGATATGCCTGCATTTGCGCAACCATTACATTTGTTGCTTGCAGCCATTGCTATTACTCAAACGATGTATATATTGCTTTATACAAAAAATACAACTGATTTAATGAAGCCACAGGTATTGTAATGATGCTTTTGTGAATAGTGCTTTTGAGAATTGTGAATAGTGAATTTTTAACGATGATATGAAAATTATTCACCATTCACCATTCACAAATAAATTTTTAAACCATGAAATATTTTCTTAAAAATTTATTTTACTTTTTACCTGTTCAACTCTTCATACTTCACTTTAGAAAATACCAGGTGTTACTTATTTTTTGGTATTTATTGTTTAGCACCATTGGCAGTAGTTTTATGAAAACCTTTGGGGCAGATGCATTATTTTTCTCTCCTGAATATCTTGGGTCTGTAAATATATTCGGTGCTTTTATAACCGGTATTTCATTAGGCATTTTAATAATGAGCTGGAACATTACCACTTTTATTTTGCATAGTAGAAGACTTAAATTTTTAGCTACAACTTCACATCCATTTTTAAAATACTGCTTAAATAATTTTTTACTCCCTCTTATATTTCTTATTTATTATTTTATAAAATTGTATCAGTTTAACGACTACAAAGAACTGATGAGTGGTGGTGAAATATTAGCAGAGTTAGCAGGAATTGCAGGAGGTGTATTTATTTTAATTCTATTTTCTTTTGCATATTTTTTTGGTGCGGGCAAAACGATAGAGCGCAATATGGGTCCAATTATAAGCAACCCTGAAAGGTTTAGTAAAGTATTTGGTGGAAAAGAAATTAAGCAGGATGAATTTGGGTTAAAGGTAAAATGGTATATAAACTCCGGCTTTAAAATAACAAAGTGTAGAAACGTTGCACACTACAGGCAAGATTTTTTAGATACTGTTTTTAAGCGTCATCATTTGGCAGCTATTATCAGTATTGTTATTGCGCTCATCCTTATTGTAACTACTGGTTTTTTGCAGGAGAATAAAATTTTTGAAATACCTGCAGCGGCCAGTATTTTAATTGTGTTTTCGCTTTTGATAGCAGTAATTGGAGCACTTACTTATTTTCTTCAAAGCTGGAGTTTGCCTGCAGTTATTGTTTTGCTCATATGCTTAAATTTTTTGTACGAAAAAGAAATTATTGATCCACGCAACAAAGCTTACGGGTTAAGGTATGGAAGCGAGGCTGTACGCCCAACCTATAACAAACAAGCATTGCAGGCACTTTGTACGCCACAACAAATAAATGCTGACAGACAAAACATGCTTGCCATTTTAAATAGATGGAAAACAAAACAAAAAGAAGATAAACCTCTGATGGTCTTTATAAATGTAAGCGGTGGTGGTTTGCGTAGTGCAGCATTTACCATGAATGTATTGCAACAGGCAGATAGCATGTGTAATGGAGCATTGATGAAAAAAACATTTCTTATAAGTGGTGCAAGTGGCGGAATGTTATCTGCTGCATATTACAGACAACTGTACAGCAAGAAACTAATTGACTCTACTCTTAATATTTACCATAAAAAATATACTGACAATATTGCGAAAGATTTATTGAACCCTGTTTTTACATCATTAATGGCGAGAGATATTTTTGCACCTATTCAAAAATTTTCGGTAGATAACAATAGATATGTAAAAGATAGAGGGTATGCTTTTGAAAAAAAACTTGGTGACAACACAGAACAATTGTTAAATGTACAAATGAAAGATGTACAGAAAATTGAATATGCGGCACAGATACCGCTTATTATTTTTAACGCTGTTATAAAAACTGATGCACGTAAAATGATGATAAGCACGCAGCCCATCAGTTTTATGATGAAACCCTTTGCTGCACAAAATGATATAAATGCCAGTCCTGATGCAGTTGATTTTAGTGCATTGTTTGCAAACCAACAACCAATGAATTTACGCATGCTTACTGCCTTGCGCATGAATGCCACTTTCCCTTACGTACTGCCAAATGTATGGCTACCAACTAAACCTGTAATAGATGTAATGGATGCAGGATTAAGAGATAATTATGGCCAGGAAACATCTTTACGCTTTATAGATAATTTTAAAGACTGGATAAAAGAAAATACCGGTGGCGTTTTATTTTTACAAATACGAGATAGGTTAAATGATAGTTGGCAACAGCCATTTGAAACAAAATCAGTAACCGATATGATTGTTACCCCTGCCACTATGCTACAACACAACTGGTTTAAGCTGCAGGATTATTATTATACAGACCAGTTTAACTATTTTAAAAACGGCGCAGGTTTTAATTTATATAAATCTGTAATTATGTACATGCCCGATAAAGAAGAAAGAACAGCAGCTCTTAATTTTCATTTGTCTGCTAGAGAAAAAAGAGATGTAATTGCCTCCAGCGATAATGCTATGAATAAAAAACAACTTTTGCAGTTACAAAATTTATTGAAATAGCATTAGGGTTGCAATAATAAAAAAGCATTCTCTATAATTTCTATTTCAAAGGAAGGGGAAGTTTCCATTGGTTCACCATCAATATGAAATGGAGCATTGTCAAAATTTTTAATGCTTATTTTTTTTGTATTAAAGTAATGAATGGTTTTATCGGTATTTCGCACAGATGCAATTTTGCCACTGCTTATTTGTTTTATTAATTTAAATATCAGCCCAAATTTCCCTGCTTTGTTTACAATAACAATATCAAGCAAGCCATCGCTCAGGCTAGCTTTTGGAGCTATCAAAATTCTATTGCCAAACTGGTTGCTGTTTGCTATGCTTACAAAAAAAGCTTTGGTAGAAAATGTTCTTCCGTTAGCAGTAATTTCAAAATGGTAAGGTGTTGCTTTAAAAAAATTCCTGATAGTTTGTTTTATGTATGTTGATGGACCCCGCTTAGCCTGCCTTGCAAAATCATGCGAAACCTGCGCATCAAAACCTAGTCCGCACAAGTGGCAACTGTAATTTTTATTTATCATAAAAGCATCAATAAAAGATGCTTTGCCATTTAAAATAACATCCAATGCTTTTGCAGGATCTTTTGGAATACCGGCAGTAAATGCCAAACCATTACCCGAACCCATGGGTATAATGCCCACCTGCACGTTTGTTTTTTGTAAGTAAGAAGTTATTTGGTTTACGGTTCCATCGCCACCGCAAACAATAACATCTGTAATATTTTCTGCTATAATTTTTTCTGATAGGAAAAGATATTTACCATCCTTTTCTGTAGGTAATACTTGATAAGAAACTTTTGATTCCGTTAATTTTTTTTCAATTAATAAACGAATATCCTTTTTATTTCTTGTACCCGAAATCGGGTTTATGAAAACAATAAAATTTCTTTGTAGCAAAATTTATTTTATTTAAAAATAAAATTTATTCATATTAGAGTGTCAGCTTGAGCTTGTCGAAAGCGGTTCTAGAAGCACACCGTCTTCGACAAGCTCAGACTGAC
>JANPIF010000313.1:0-1461 GCA_031424845.1 Ferruginibacter sp. | reverse complement strand
AGAAAAGAAATTTTAGATAATTTTATAAATCCTATTTCCGTGTATTATAAAAGAAAAGTTGGATTTAAATTGCATATAAATTTGAAAGGAATTTTGTTTCTTGGTTTTAATTTGGACTTAATTTTATTATTATTTGGTATTTTAAGAAAATTCCATTTTGTTCCTATTTGTACATTTTGTTTATTTCTATATTGGCTATACATAGAAATATTCTTTGCAAGAAAGAATAAAGTTTTTTAAATAATGCTTTACTAACAACTAAAACATTCTTGTGATTTCGTGCCATTAGTGGCAATTAAAAAATCTCAACACATTCTTTTAACATCCTATTTATCTTATCCTAAATATCTTTGCTTTCAAATATTATTTATATGAAAAAAACAATACTTTTCTTTTTACCATTGTTCTTTTTTGCGGCAGCATTTGCTCAAATGGAAAACCCTGTAAAATGGACCTATACTGCTAAAAAAATCAAGGGAGATGTTTACGAATTACATATGACGGCCCTTTTGGAACCTAAATGGCATATATATTCCCAAGACGTTAAAGGGGATGGACCAGTACCTACAACCTTTACATTTGATAAAAACCCTCTGGTAAAAGCTGATGGAAATGTAGCAGAAGTGGGCAAATTAGAAAAAGAGTTTGACAAGAATTTCAATATGACCTTAAAGTATTATGGCAACAAAGTTGATTTTATACAAAAAGTAAAATTAAAGTCACCTGTAAACACCATTGCAAAAGGAAAAATTACTTACATGGTTTGCAACGATAAAAAATGTTTGCCCCCAAAAGATGTTCCATTTGCTATTAAAATAGATCCTAAATCATAATCATTAAATAGTTTTAAATTTGCGTCCCAACTGTTAGGTTGGGATTTTTTATAAAATTTATAATATGCGGTTTTTTAAATATTGCAGTATTGTTTTCTTACTGCTTTTCACCATTTCTTTCTCCCTAAAAGCGCAGGATAGCACAATTGTTAAATGGATGAATGTTGCAGAAAAAATAGGCGAAGGCATTTATAAAGTAAAATTTACAGGTGTTATAAAAAAAGACTGGCATGTTTACTCTGCGCCAGATGCAGATTCAGAAATTTCCGGTATTACTGTAAATAAAGAAGATAGTGTTATCACCTTAAAAGAACTTCAAATACTTACACCCGGTAAAATTACAGATGATCATGTTTGGGCAAAAAAATTACAGACAATTACTGATACTTTAGTTTTTACACAACTGATAAATATTGCCGGAAAAGTGCCTGCGGTACTGGAGCTTAAAGTCAATTATGAAGTTGGGGCATTTGAATCTTTTTTTCCTGAATCGGATACGCTTAATATTTTTACAGGTGAGAAAGAAACTGCTGTAGTATCTAACAGAATTTTGATTCCTTCAATAAATATTGATAAACCACTTACAGATTGTAAAACATCGTCTTCCACATCATCAGAAAAAGTTGCG
>JANPIF010000312.1:0-8216 GCA_031424845.1 Ferruginibacter sp. | reverse complement strand
TAAGCAGGCACAATATGCTTTTTCTTGGTTTGCGTGGACAGGCAAAAACTCGTATGGCAAGGCAAATGGTTGAACTATTGGATGAATATATTCCTGTAGTTGCGGGCAGTGAAATAAACGATGACCCATTAAAACCAATTTCGAGATATGCAGTTGATTTAATTGCAGAGCATGGTGATGATACGCCCATAGATTGGCTGCATAGAAGCAAACGTTATGGAGAAAAACTAGCAACGCCAGATGTAAGTGTAGCAGATTTAATTGGTGATATAGACCCCATAAAGGCAGCCAATTTGAAATTGAATTTTGCAGATGAGAGAGTGTTGCATTATGGGATAATACCAAGAAGTAACCGCTGCATTTTTGTGATAAACGAATTGCCAGATTTACAGGCTCGTATTCAGGTTTCTTTATTTAATATTCTGGAAGAAGGCGATTTACAGATACGTGGTTTTAAACTTCGCTTGCCATTAGATGTATTGTTTGTTTTTACCGCAAACCCCGAAGATTACACCAACAGAGGAAGTATCGTAACTCCTTTAAAAGATAGAATTGAAAGCCAGATATTAACACATTACCCGAAAACGCTGGAAACTGCTTTACAAATTACTGAACAGGAAGCAGCTATAAATGATGCACAAAAACAAAAAGTAGAAGTAAGCGATTTAATAAAAAGATTGATTGAACAAGTTGCATTTGAAGCAAGAGAAAGTGAATTTGTAGATAAGAAAAGTGGTGTAAGTGCCAGACTTACCATTGCCGCTTATGAAAATGCTGTAAGTGCGGCGGAGCGCAGAGCTATAATAAATGAGGAAGAAAAAACACAGGTTTGGCTGAGTGATCTTACAGGAATTATTCCATCAATAACTGGTAAAATTGAGTTGGTGTATGAAGGTGAACAGGAAGGTCCATTTCAGGTGTCTTTTAATTTGTTGGAGAAATCTATCCGTACACAATTCAAACAATATTTTCCTGACCCAGATACCTTAAAGAAAAAAAGAGGAAAAGAGGCTGTACCTGAAAATCCATACAAAGCAATATTGGCTTGGTTTGACGGTGGTAATGCACTTAACTTATTTTTAGAAACAAAGGATGATGATAAAGTTCAAAAATTATATAAAGTAAGTGGTTTGCATGCTTTGGTAAAAAAACATTATAGCAATCACAATGAAAAAGAAACTGCTTTGTTAATGGAATTGGTGTTGCATGGTCTGGCAGCGCATTCATTAATAAGTAAAAAAGTAATTGATGGTAAAATAGAGTTTAAAGATTTAATGGGCAGTATGCTTAATATGGGAAGTAGTGAGCATTTTACGGAGGAAGATTTTAATGAGGATGATTTTAATTAAAAGAGTTAAATGAGATAATGAGAAGAAACGAGGAAAAATGGAGCTAAGAGGGCAAAGTAGAAAAAAATAAGGAGCAGGTAAAAAGGAGAAGAAAGTTGAAGAACGATTTTAATTATAATCAAAGAATAAAGAGAATAAAGAGGTAGAAAAGACTTACAATTTTGGGCGAGGAGTAAAATTAAATATTTTGCTTTTCGCTCATTTTTATTTTGAAGAAATCATACAATATTTACCTCCCTATGCAAGGTTACATCAAACATTAATTTTACTGAATCAATAATTTTTTCGCTCAGCTGTAAAATTTCCTTACCTGTAGCATTGCCATAATTTACCAACACCAATGCTTGTTTTTCGTGGCAACCTGCATCAGCTTTTCTAAAACCCTTCCAACCACATTTTTCAATTAACCAACCTGCGGCAAGTTTGGTTTCATTATCGCCAACCGGGTAACCAACTATTGCAGGGAACTCCTTTTTTAAATTGTAGAATTGCTCATTTTTTATGGTTGGATTTTTAAAAAAACTACCTGCATTACCAATAATTTTCGGGTCAGGTAATTTGCTTTGCCTTATTCTAATAACTGCATCTGATATAGCTTTTATAGAAAGAGATTGAACTTTCATTTTTTCCAATTCCGCTTCAATGGCACCATAAGTTGTATTGAATACCGGTGTTTTATTCAATTTAAATGTTACGGAAGTAATGATAAACTTGTCTTTAAGATTGTTTTTAAAAACACTTTCTCTGTACCCAAATTCACAATCCGCTTTTGAAAAAACTACAACTTTTCTTTCTTGGATATTGTAAGCTTCCAGCTGGTAAAAAATATCTTTTAGTTCTACACCATAAGCACCAATATTTTGCATGGGAGATGCACCTACACTTCCTGGAATTAATGATAAATTTTCAGCCCCTGCGAAATCATTTCCTATACAATACAAAACAAATTCGTGCCAGCCTACTCCTGCTCCTACTTTTATGTAGACATCATTTTCGTCTTGACTTATAATTTCAATTCCTGTAATTTCATTTTTTAAAACAAGCCCATCAAAATTTGTAGTGAACAAAATATTGCTCCCACCACCAAGTATTAAAAGTGGTTCATTATTTTTTTCCAAAACTCTTATTAAATCAGCCTCATCCAAAAAAGCAGCAAATTTTTTAGCATATACTTCTATACCAAAACTGTTTAGCTTTTTAAGGTTATAGTTTTCATTAATTACCATGACTGCAAATTATAGAAGATTATTTTTATCTCTTCATCATTTTATTAATTATACATTTTTTGAAAAGAAATAACCCGAAAGTGGTATTTCACAAACAAACCCATTAGTATAATTTTAAATTTCTTAATCCGTCAGTTCCCACCCTAGAAAACGTTCAATTTTTTATTTTAAAAAACAATAAAATGAAAAGAATACTATTCTTGATGGGTACGTTATGTGTTTTAAATACTCATGCACAAAATGTAGGTATAGGCACAACCACTCCCGCTGCTAAATTAGATGTGAAAACAACTTCCAGTTATGTAAGCCAGTTTAATGGCGCAGCCCCTATGTATATGGGAATTTTTGAAAACGATATATACAGAGGTTATTGGGGCTCTTACGCTGGTGCAGCTGAAGATGTTGATTTTGGGACTGGTTCAGGCAACACTTTGGGTAAACTACATTTTACCATACAAGCTAATCCAAGAATGACGATTAACAACTTGGGCAATGTTGGTATAGGCACTACAAATCCTAATCATAAATTTCACCTCAATGGTGGAGATTTATTTGTTCAATCAAGCTCGGGCTTAATAAGATTTGGGTATGATGGTGGTAACGAATGGCAAATGGCTACCACCGGTGGTGGGGCAGATTTACGCTGGTATACAACACCTGATGGAGGTACTACAATTACTCCACGACATTATTTTAGTCAAAATGGAAATATGGGAGTGGGAGGTTTTAGTGGCCCTGGTGTACCTCAAGGACGATTAGATGTTATTGGGGCAGGAACGACCTCCGCCACCAATACATTTATGTTAAGAAATAGCCTTTTAGACACTGTATTAAGAATGCGTGATGATGGTAGAATGGGCATTGGGTATAATGGAGCAAGTTATGGGCGAACATTAAACCTTGGTGGTACAGGACAAAACTTCTACACTTCTAACGAAGCAGCTTTTGGTGGAGCTATTTTTCCTACAGATACTTCGCTGGTATTATGGTCAAACAGTGGAGCAAATAATTATTTAGTATTACAGCCAAGCTGGGGCAATACGGGTATTGGCACATACACACCCAATGCAAAATTTCATGTAAATGGTAATATGCTTATTGGAGGTAATTCAGCAAATATTAAAACAGGCTATTCATTAAGTGTTGATGGTAAAATAGTAGCAGAAGAAGTACTGGTGCAACTTAGCACAAGCTGGCCCGACTATGTTTTTAATAAAGATTATAAATTAATGCCGTTGAAAGAATTGGAAAAATCTATCCGGGAAAATAACCATCTTCCAAATATTCCTACTGCGGCGGAGGTAGAAAAAGAAGGTATTACACTTGGTGATATGAATAAACGCTTAATGGAGAAAGTAGAAGAATTAACCCTGTATATAATTGATTTAGATAAAAAGAATAACGCACTTACAGAGAGAATGCGCAAAATGGAAAGCAAGATGAATGCTAAAAATGTAAACCGCTAATTGTTTATTTTATTAAATCAACTATCATGAAACGAATTATAAAACGAATAGTTGTATCGTTTATTTTTTGTGTTGTTTATACCAATATACATGCACAAACTATTGATGATATTATAAGAGATCCAAGTAACAACTATTTTATTATTAAACAAAAAGCGGAAGCATACTTTGCTTTGAGAGGTACAGTAGGAACAGGTTATAAAGAATATAAGCGTTGGGAATTTCTCACCAAAAATAATATTGAACCAGATGGTACGTTACCAGATTTTGTAAACAATAACCGGCAGGCACTTGAACAATTTAAAACAGCTAACAGACAAATTTTAGGACCTACAGCAGGAGTTTCAAATTGGATACCACTTGGCCAGCCCAACCCAACTATACAAGCCGGCGATAACCATAATGGCGTAGGTAGAACTAGCAGCCTCGATTTTGTAGGCAACGACATTTGGGTAAGCACCCCTGGTGGTGGTATGTGGTTTGGCAATTTTTTGGGTGGCAGTTCGTATAGTTGGACTGCAAAAACAGATGGCATACCCAACTTAGCAGTACAGGATATTGAAATTGCACCCACCAATACAAACATTATGTACGCTCTCACTGGTGCTGTTGGAAGTGCTTCGGGATACCGTAGTACTGGAGTGCTCAAAAGTACAGATGCTGGAACCACATGGGCTACCACTGGACTTAGTTTTCCTGAAAGTGGCGGGGTAAAAGGATATAAATTGCTAGTTAACCCAAGCAGCTCAAGCATTGTATGGGCCTGTACAGATAATGGGTTATACCGCACAGCCAATGGCGGTACCACTTGGGATTTGGTTACCTATTCTACTACAGTGGGTGGGGCACAAATCAATTTATCTACCAACGCATACGATATAGTCTATCAACCTGGAAGCTCCACTGTTATGTATGCCACCAGTAATGGGCCGTATTTTTATAAAAGTACAGATGCTGGCTTAACTTTTTTAAGAGTTGATAGAGTTACTGCTGGTTTGCCTACTACTGGCGGCAGGATACAGATTGGCGTTACGGCTGCAAACAGTGCTTACATATACTTATTGTATGGCAATGGCACGGCTTACCAAGGTTTATACCGAAGCACCAACAGTGGCACTAGCTTTACCTTGCGCAGCAGTACTCCCAATGTATTGGGTAGCCAGTCTTGGCGCAATATATGTATTGCAGTATCGCCTACCGATGCCGAAGATATCTATGTTGGCGGGCTTGATATTTATAAAAGTACTACTGGCGGCACTGGTTGGACACAGGTGTCTGACTGGTCAACTACTAACATTAATCTTTTTTCGCACGCTGATATCTTTGAACTAAAATGCGACGCTACTTATTTGTATGCAGCAGGCGATGGCGGCCTTTATCGCATGACCCGAAGTACTGATATATGGACAAGCCTTAACAATAATATGCAAACAGGCCAAGTGTATCGTATGGGGGTAGACCCCACAGCTTCCGCAGCTTTTGTAACCGTAGGCCTGCAGGACAATGGTACCTACCGAAATACAGGTGCTCAGTACTTGAGCATTGGTGGTGGTGACGGCATGGAAACGGTAGTAAATCCATCCAATACGAATGTTATTTACTTGTCAAGCCAAAATGGTAATTTTTCCAGAAGTGATGACGGGGGCACTTCCAATACGCCTATAAGAAGTGGTTCTGGTAACTGGACTACGCCAGCAGTATTACGCCCTGGCTTTAGTACACATATTTATATTGGATATATTAATATAGATTACAACACTACTTCTGGTACTGGAGCTTGGAGTACAATTGCAACAGGTTTTGGAAACGCAATAGAATCATTGGAATTCGCCCCTTCCAATGCTAGTATTTTATATGCGACTGAAGGTAGTACTGTAAAACGATTTAATTTAGCTGGTGCAGTTTGGAGTACAACTACCATTACAGGATCCTTACCAGCATTGAGTAATATTACAGAATTAGCCGTAGACCCTACCGATGCAAACCATGTGGTACTATCTGTGGGAGGATATAGTGCTACACTAAAAGTATACGAAACATTTAATGCTAATGTTGCTTCACCTACATGGACATCTATTGTGCGCAACCTGCCCAACGTGCCTGTCAATTGTATAGTTATGAATAATGATGCAGCAAATTCTATTTATGTAGGAACAGATATCGGTGTATTTGTAACCAACGATAATCGTGTAAATTGGATTATGTATAACAATGGGCTTCCTACTACTCGGGTATATGATTTGGAAATAAATAATTCATTGGCTACCGACAGAATTTATGCTGCAACATTTGGTAGAGGGGTATTTTATGCGGACACTTACACGGGCTGTACGTCTTTTGCTTCACTTGCTGGCAATGTTACTGGCTTACAATACACAGAAGTGTTTACCGATATTACTTCTACAGAAAACATATGGGGTGGGGCGGGCACTTCGGTTGGGTACAATGCCGGCAGCATTGTTATGCTCAACCCGGGTTTTCATGCATGGGCAGGTACTAAATTTGAAGCTTATTTACAGGGTTGTACCAGTGCCGGGCAGCCACCGCATCAACTAAGAATGCTTTCAAATAAAATAAAATTAAAGGAACAATTTGCAGAAGTAAATTTTTCGGCAGAAGGCGATGTAAAAACAAGCAGACTATTTACTCCCATACCATTTGTTGTTAATAAAGAAAATAAAATACATCATGCGGAAGGAGATGTAGTAAACCCAACCGAAACAAAAAACAAAACACTTATTGTTACGCCAAAAATTAGCAAACCAGAAGGTGATCAATAAAATTAAAAAGATGCAGACGGAAAAACCGCCTGCATCTTTATTTTAATTAAAGTTTTTAGTTTAATTCTTAAAGTGAAAAGATTACACCTGTAGATAAACTTAAAGAGTTTGTTTTGGTACTGCTCCGAGAAGAATATTCAGCTTTCACTACATCATATAAACCAAGGCAATCTTGAAGATTCAGATCTAATTTCATTGTTTTTGATATAGGATATGAAACTCCTGCACCAAATGATAAACCAAAGTTTTTAGATTTATAAAATTCTTTTTGATTTTTAAAGATTTCATATGTGGGTGGCAGTCCCGGTGGAAAGTATCTTTGTTTAACTATCGTTATTTCTGATTCTCTTGTTAAATATCCGAAAAATACACCCCCATTTACATTTAGTTTTATTCTTTTTCCAAAGCTTCTAATACAAGTAACGGGCACATTTAAATAACTTAATTTAGTTATTTCATCGCCCTTTCCATATGCATAACCGGATCTGCTTTGTAAGGGTATATCTTGCAGTATTATTGCATTTTGTTCAAACTGAACGAAGGTTTTTAATGAATACTTTTTTGAGAATCGGTAACTGAAACTAAGCCCTGCTTCGCCACCAACAAAGTTTTTTTTAAACTGATTATATGAATAATAATTGACCCCATCGCCATACAATGATCCTAAATTTATACCCCCATGTACACCAAATTCTAACCTTGATGTTTGAGATTTAACACAAAGTGTTATGAGAATTAAAAAAATGGTTAAAGAGTTTCGTTTTATCATTTATAAAATTTTATAGATTCTTATGTACCAAACCTCGTTTGAATTAATTTAGAATTTGTTCCAATCTACAATTTTTTTAAATAATACTGCTTGCTTTTAAATCGGATCTACATCCGTTACAACCACCACACTTCTATAATTTTTTTCACCCTGCATTAAATTAATATGGTTGCGAATTACTTTACGGTAGGTATTACTCATGCCGGCTTCCTTTGGTAATTTTATCATCAACTCCATTAAATACATATTGCGTAAACGCCCAACCATTGGCGCTGCCGGTCCGGTAATAAACTCTTTTAAATCTTGGGAAAGTAATGTTGCTAATTTATTTGCAGCAGCTTCCACCGTTTCTTTATCTCTATGTTTTAGCGTTATCATTACTATTCTACTAAAAGGCGGATAAAAAAATTCTTTCCGTTTTTCTATTTCAAAATCGTAAAACTTTTTATAATCGTGCTGCTGCACCAATAATAAAATAGGATGTTTTACATTCATTGCCTGTATCATTACTTTACCTTGTTCATGTTTGCGCCCCGCTCTCCCACTTACCTGTTCCATTAATTGAAAAGCTCTTTCATTAGCTCTAAAATCTGCAAAGCTCAGCAATCCATCAGCATCCAAAACAC
>JANPIF010000311.1:0-5467 GCA_031424845.1 Ferruginibacter sp. | reverse complement strand
AGAAAAACAACATGCAATTAAAACATACAATTGTAATGGAGACCGGTGGTATGAAAGGGCGTAGAGAAGAAATGACAAGAAAAGAAGTACACAGTTTATTGATGAATAAATTAGGCATTCAAACAGTACATTCAGAATATGGAATGACAGAATTGTTATCGCAGGCATATTCTACAGGGAATGGATTATTTAATTGCCCACCTTGGATGAAAATATTGGTAAGAAGTGAAGACGATCCGTTTAATATAACCGCTGCCGAAAATGTAAACCATGAATATGAAACGGGTGCTGTAAATATTATTGACCTTGCAAATATTTATAGTTGCTCATTTATAGCAACCGATGATGCCGGAAGATTATTTGCAAATAATAGTTTTGAAATTACAGGTAGGTTGGAAAACAGTGATATTAGAGGCTGCAGTTTAATGGTACTATAATAAGATTCTTACACCTCCAATAGATAAAGTTTGGAATTTGAATAATCCCTGTAGTATTGTTGATTAAAAAACAAATGTTTAGAGGCGCAGGGATGGACAGCACTACCCCGCAGCAAAGCGAGGAGTAGTGCAGACAGCCCGTTACAAATGTTTATTATTGTAAAACGTTTACCGCCCCATAAAGATTTTTAATAGTTAATATCCACGTGCATCATCATCTCCCCTTTTATCGGCCACAGCAGTAATTTTTTTATTTTTTATTTCAATAAGTTCTGTTCGCCCTATGCCTCCTCTTGTAACAATTTTATAACCCATATCTTCCAATTGCTTTTTTACATCGGCGTTAAAATCTTTTTCCAGATAAACTTCATCTGGTAGCCATTGGTGATGAAATTTTGGTTTATTAACTGCATCAGTAGGGCTTAAATTATAGTCTACCATATTTACGATGCTTTGAAAAACACTGGTAGGAATTGTAGTGCCTCCGGGTGTGCCCACTACAATATATGGTTTGTTGTTTTTCAAAACAATAGTCGGTGTCATACTACTAAGCATGCGCTTACCGGGAGATATAGCATTTTTTTCGTTGCCGATGGCTCCATACATATTTGGTACGCCGGGCTTTACACTAAAATCATCCATTTCATTATTCAATACAAAACCGGCACCACTCACAATTGTTTTACTGCCAAAATGGTCATTGAGCGTAGTAGTTACAGCCACTGCATTGCCTTCATTATCTACAATACTTATGTGAGTTGTTTGTTCGCTTTCTTTAACAGTGCCTGGGCTTATAGCTTTACTATTACCAGCCTTGAGCGGAATAAAATCTGCCATTCTGTTTTGCAAATACGCATGGCTCACCAATGTTTTTACCGGCACTTTTACGAAATCTTCATCACCCATAAATTCGGCACGGTCAGCAAATGCACGGCGTTCAGCTTCTATTATTAATTGTACACTAGCAGCGGAATGAAAAGGCATCTTAGCAAGTTTTTGTTGCTCTGTCATTTTTAATAATTGCTGTATGATAATTCCACCACTGCTGGGCAAAGGCATTGTCAACACTTCTACATTTTTATAACGAAATTGCATGATATTTCTTTCTCTTACCTGGTAATTTTTAAGATCATCCAGTGAAATAATTCCGTTACCATTTTTCATTTCTGCCACAATGAAGGCAGCGGTTTCACCTTCGTAAAAACCTTTTTTGCCATTATCTCTAATTCGTTTTAAAGTATTGGCGAGTTCTGTTTGTATAAGGGTATCGCCGGTTCTCCACGGAGTATCTTTTAAAAACGCCACTTTATTTTTATTGTTTCTTAGAAAAACTGCTCTACTGTTATTAAAATCTGCAGCTTGTGATGCTGTAAGCGCAAAACCCTTCTGTGCAAGGTTGATGGCGGGTGTAATTAGTGTCGAAAATGGCAGTTTAGCATATTTGAAAGTGGCAAATAAACCTGCAACGGTACCGGGTACACCACTTGCAAGTTGCCCTTCCATACTCAATTTTGTAATGGCGTTTTTATTACTGTCCAAGTACATATCCTTGAATGCCTTTGCAGGTGCCTTTTCTCTGTAATCTAATGCTATGTTTTTCCCTTTGGCCGTATGAGCTACTAAAAAACCTCCGCCACCTAAATTCCCTGCACCCGGGTAAACTACGGCTAAGGCAAGTTGTGTAGCAATGGCTGCATCAAAAGCATTACCGCCTTTTTGTAGCATTTGTAACCCTGCATCGCTTGCAAGTGCATGGGCGGACACTACCGCTGCTTTGTTTCCAGATACATTTTTTGTATTGTTGTATTTGTAAGGATTTAATTGCGCCTGCGCATTTGTAATGCTAAATAGTAGGACAGAAAAGAGTATTTTTTGCATTGACAAATGTATATTTTTTTTATTGGGAAGAAAATAGGTTGTGGAAGAATAATATTTACTATTCCAGTTATTAATTTACACGATCATCCACCCATAAAATAAAATCGGTTTTTAGCCATTTACAATATAATTTCACAGTTATAACTTTTACAACTTTTATGAGAAAATTATTACTGTTTTTATCTGTAATTTTTACAGGTATAGCCAATGCACAATCAACTGTTTCTCCCGATGAGTTTTTAGGATACAAACTTGGTAGCAAATTTACAGCACACCATAAACTGGTTTCTTATTTTGAAGCAACAGCAAAAGCAGCTTCTGCAAAAATGAAATTAGAGAAATACGGAGAAACCAATGAAGGCAGACCATTAATGATTGCCATTATTTCTACTCCCGAAAACATTGCTTCAATAGAAGACATTCGCAAGAATAATTTAAGGCTTACAGGTTTACTGAATGATAAAGCGGGTAATGTAAATGCGCCTGCTATTGTATGGCTTAGTTATAATGTACACGGTAATGAGCCAAGTTCATCAGAAGTTTCTATGAAAGTATTGTATGAATTGCTGAGTGGAAAAAATAACCAAGTAAATGAATGGCTGAAAAATACAGTGGTAATTATTGACCCATGCTTAAACCCTGATGGGCGTGAGCGATATGTAAATTGGTTTACACAAATGAGTGGCTCAATACCCAATGCCGACCCCAATGCAAGAGAACACAGCGAGCCTTGGCCGGGTGGGAGAAGTAACCATTATAATTTTGATTTAAACAGAGACTGGGCTTGGCAGACACAGATAGAATCGCAAACTCGTTTAACGAAATATCAACAATGGATGCCACAAATCCATTGCGATTTTCATGAGCAATCTGCTGGCAGTCCTTATTATTTTGCACCTGCTGCAGAACCAGTACATGAAGCAGTAACGCAGTGGCAAAAAGATTTTCAGGTAACGGTTGGTAAAAATCATGCAAAGTATTTTGACAACAATGGATGGTTATACTTTACTAAACAATATTTTGATTTGTTTTATCCTTCTTATGGCGATACTTACCCATTGTTTAATGGAAGTATTGGTATGACGTATGAGCAAGCAGGCCATAGCAGAGGAGGAAGTACAATTGCATTAGACAATGGAGATACGCTTACATTAGTTGATAGAATTGAACATCATTTTACCACCAGCATTAGTACAATTGAAATAGCCTCTTCCAATTCACAAAAATTATTAACAAGTTTTAAAAAATATTTTGATGAAGCAAAAGCAGGAGCAAACAATACTTTCAAAAATTATATCATTAATGGTAAAAATGAAAATAACATTGCCGCATTAAAAAAATTGCTTAATAAAAATGGAATTAATTACGGGTATGCCACCACAAGCGGGAGTGCAAAAGGGTATAATTATTTTACAAACAAAGAGGAGATTTTTTTAATACAAAAAAGTGATTTAGTAATAAATGCTGCGCAACCAAAAGCAGCTCTGCTAAAAGTTTTGTTTGAGCAGCAGCCAAAACTGAGTGATAGTGCTACTTACGATATTACTGCATGGGCATTGCCTTATGTGTATGGGTTACAAACCTATGCTACAAAAGAAAGTGTAAATATTTTATCAGAAAACAATAAAGAAAAAGTGCTGGCATTAGCAAACAATGCATATGGTTATGTAGTAGCATACAATAGTTTTAACGATGCAAAATTATTGGCTGCTTTGCTAAAGAATAATGTAAAAATGAGATTTACTGAAACGCCTTTTACCTTTAATGATATTGCTTATAAAGAAGGAAGTTTACTGATTCTTCGTAAAGGAAATGAAGAAAAAATTACAAAAATACTGGCGTTGATTAATGAGTTTGGCAATACAGCAAGTGGTATTTCCTCAGGCTTTGCCCAATCGGGTTTTGATTTGGGAAGCGATAAAATACATTTCTTAAAAAACCCAACAGTAGCATTGCTAACTGGTGAGGGCGTATCATCAACCGCTGCGGGAGAATTATGGCATTTTTTTGAGCAGCAGCTTAATAAACAAATTACTTTATTGAATGCAGGCGATTTAGATAATAGTAGTTTAAAAAATTATTCTGTTTTAATAGTGCCTGATGGATATTACAAATTTTTAGCAAATAAAGATGCAGCTTCAGAGATAAAACAATGGGTAAAAGATGGGGGGAAATTAATAGTACTGGAAAATGCCGCAAAACAAATGGCGGGGCTCGATTGGGGTTTAAAAATAAAAAAATTACCAGAAGATAAAACAGATACAGCACTCGGCTATATTGCTATAAAAAAATATGCAGATAGAGAAAAAGAATATGTGAGCAGTAATATACCTGGTGCTATTTACAGAATGGAATTAGATGATACACACCCTCTCGGTTATGGCTACCCAAATTATTATTATACTTTAAAATTAAACGAAACGGTGTTCGAATATGTGAGAGATGGATGGAATGTAGGATTTATTAAAAAAATACAACCTGTTGCAGGTTTTGTAGGAAGCAAAGTAAAAGAAAATTTAAAAGACGGAGTATTGTTAGGTGAGTTGCCAATGGGCAGAGGTTCAGTGGTATTTTTTGCGGACAACCCCATATTTAGAAGTTTTTGGGAGAATGGTAAATTGCTGTTGTGCAATGCTGTATTTTTTGTAGCACAATAATCTATAACACCTGGTTGTCAATTAAAATTATATTTATTTATAAAAGTGTTTAAATGAAAAAGTGTTTTGGTATTATTACAATGTTATTTTTAGTGGCAAATGTAAGAGCCCAGTCGCCTGCAGTATATTCTTCTGCAGATATTTTACAGCAAATGAAAAAGCTGGAAGTGTTTGGTAGCATACTTTATGTGGCTGCGCACCCAGATGATGAAAATACAAGGTTGCTGGCTTATCTGGCAAATGAAAGAAAATTTCGTACTGGTTATTTGAGTCTTACCCGTGGTGATGGTGGGCAAAATTTAATTGGAGATGAACAGGGAATTGACCTGGGACTTATTCGTACACAAGAGCTTTTAAGTGCAAGAAGAATAGATGGCGCAGAGCAATTTTTTACCCGTGCATTTGATTTTGGCTATAGTAAAAGTCCAGATGAAGCAATGCGTATATGGGGACATGATAATACATTAGCTGATGTAGTTTGGGTTATCAGAAAAT
>JANPIF010000310.1:0-4491 GCA_031424845.1 Ferruginibacter sp. | reverse complement strand
TTAAATACCTTGGCTTATTATCGCTGGCTATTTTGGCTGCAAAACCGCTGCCAAGGCTTCGTCCATACACTATTATATGATGCTCTGTATATTGCACGGCAAGGGTATCATATACAAACTGCATATCGTTTAGCATATCATGTTCGTTACGCTTTCCTGTACTTTTTCCAAAACCTCTGTAGTCTACCAGTACCACATCATATTTGTAACGCAAAAAATCTTTTGCATATTTTGCCCAACCTTTTATACTGCGTGTATTACCATGAAAATATAAAACCAACCCAAGAGGATTTTTTACATTAAAGTGAAGTCCGTTAATTCTTACACCGGGTTCTACATCAAAAAATAATTCTCTAAAGGGAATATCGTATACATACTTAAAATCTTGCTGTAGCTTTTCTGGTTTAAAAATAAACCGCTCTTGAATAAAATAAACAAGTGCCAACAAAACAAAATAACCAATGATAATATAAAGTAGTGTGCTGTTCAATGAATATGAAAAATAATCATTTATTTTTTATTGAGCGGTTTCTCTTCTCCATGCCTGCATACCACCAGTAAGATCTATAAGATTGGTATAGCATAATTTTTCCTGCCATCTTTGAATTACAATACTGCTGCAAATTCCTTTTTCACAATAAAAACTACTTCTTTATCTGTAGGAATATTTTCTATATTGCTTAAAACAGTTCCCATTGGCATTAGTTTTTCACCAATACTAAATTGCTCGTGTTCAAATTCTTTCCTTACATGTATGAGTGTAAAATCTTAGTTGTTGGCTATTTTCTGCAGTTGTTCTGTTGCAGTTATCATTGTCATGATAAATAAGAATTAATCTTTGTAAAAAGATTTCCAGTCGTTGTAAGTCATTTCAAATTTTACTTCTTTGCTGCCATGCATTCCTACTTTTGTCCAACCAGCTTTACTGTAAAAAGTTTCAGCTCTGCTATTGGGTTCAGTACCCAGCCAAACGGTTTTTTGTGTCTGTTCAAAATACCATTTCAACATTATTGCATGTAGTGTTTTACCAATTCCTTTTTCTGCAAAAGCAGGTGTTACAAACAATGCCCAAACATTATTTTCCTGTAAATCAGCAATGGCAAAACCGACAATCACATGGTCTATTTCACATACCCATCCTTTTCCCCTTGCCAATAAAAATTCTTCACAGTCAGCATCGGTTACCAGTGCAGGGTTGCTTAGTCTATTTTCTTTAACCGCATTGCGTACAATTTGTATTTGTGGTATGTCAGTTATTACAGCTTCTCTAAAAATCATTGTTTTCTTTCAAAAAATTTTGTCTAGAGCTTATTAATTTTCAAACTATAATTCACCCATTCACAATTGACATTTCACCTTTCACATTTCCCAATTCACCATTCACCATTCACCATTCACATCAA
Source organism: Ferruginibacter sp. (assembly GCA_031424845.1). Lineage (GTDB taxonomy): Bacteria > Bacteroidota > Bacteroidia > Chitinophagales > Chitinophagaceae > Ferruginibacter. Next base: position 3,088 of record JANPIF010000310.1, on the reverse strand, counting down.
TATCCCTCCTCCTCATTGTGAAAAACCCTTTTCATTTTCAACTTACCCACCGGAGCCACTACTAACGGAAATTTTTCCACCGCTACATTGCTCTGTTCCAAACCAAAACCTCTTTCTTCACTTAACGAAATTTCTTTTATCCAGAAGTAACCCTTCATTACCAACTTTTCAAAAAATGGCAATTCATTATCTTGGCTTAAAAATTTCTCTAGCACTATAAACTGAAAATCGCCTACCATATTATTCTTCTGCTGGCTTTCGTAGCGACTAGTAATATTTACTTCACGGTTTGCCACCAAATCTTCCACTACTCTCTTAAACATCAAATTAATTTTTGGTGCTATTCTAAAACCCAATCTAAATTCAACTCTAATAATATCGTTTGGTATTATATGCGTAACCGAGTATTCACTCGTGTAAGGATCATCCAATGTATCTACATGCACAAACCAATAAATATCTGCACGCTTAGGTTTACCGCTCAATATGCTGTACATTATTTTATGCTCAATCTCTTTAGGATTATCGGCGCTTGTCAGGTATACCAAATGAGTTGCATATTTAGGAACAGATGTATCGTTGCTCAACTCTTCCAGCTTTGGTACATATTCATCTACCCGTACAAATTCTACATAACGGTTTTTAATTTTGCGTGCCCTGTACCAAATGTACATTACCGCAAATAACAATCCACCTACAATCAATGCAACATATCCGCCATGTGAAAATTTATTTAAGTTGGCAATTAGGAAACTAGTTTCTATCGTTAAAAAAACTGCCAGAAAAAGATAGATAAGATACTGATTCACCCTTCGGCTTATCATATAATTTGCCATAAGAATAGTAGTGGCAAGCATACACAAAGTAATGGCTAATCCGTAAGCAGCGCCCATGGCGCCCGACGTTTGAAAATACAAAACCACCGTACAACAACCAATAAACAACAAGGTATTTATACCAGGAATATACAATTGTCCTTTAGCTTCTGAAGGATAATTTATTTTCATACGTGGCCAAAGGTTTAAACGTATAGCTTCACTAATTAAAGTAAACGAACCACTAATTAATGCCTGGCTGGCAATAATGGCAGCAATGGTAGATATTACAATACCAACAGTTAAAAACCAATCGGGCATCAATCCATAAAATGGATTTCTCATTTCGATAGCCGCAGGGTGAGCAAGCATCCATGCTTTATCTTCCAATAATTCTTTTGTAGCAAAAGTGGTACCTCTAAAATTGTGTAATAAGTAAGAACCCTGGCCCAAATAATTTAAGATAAGAGCAGACTTTACAAATATCCAACTGTAACGAATGTTAGCTCTACCACAATGCCCAAGATCGCTGTACAAAGCTTCTGCACCTGTTGTACAAAGAAAAACGGCGCCTAACAATAAAAATCCTTTGGGGTATTGTGTAAGTAATTTACCTGCGTAATAAGGATTAAATGCTTTAATAATTTCCAAATCATCTGCTATGTGAGATATCCCCAAAAATGCCAGCATAGCAAACCATAAAATCATGACCGGGCCAAATAATTTGCCAATAGAATTGGTACCAAACTGCTGCATAAAAAACAACAGCGATAAAATAACTAATACAATTATAATGATTGTTTTTAATTCAATTCCATGTAATAATGGAAGATTATCCAACCCTTCAATAGCTGCCGTAACGGTGATGGGGGGCGTTATCATACCATCAGCCAGCAATGCTGCACCGCCAATCATTGCAGGCAATACCAACCATTTTTTTTGCCGCCTTACCAATGTATATAAAGAAAAAATACCGCCCTCTCCTTTGTTGTCTGCCTTTAAAGTAAGTATAACATATTTAATGGTTGTTTGCAAAGTAAGGGTCCAAATAATACAAGATAATCCTCCAATAATCAGCAGATCATCAATTACTTTTCCATTAATAATTTCGCTAAATACATACAGAGGAGAAGTACCAATATCTCCATAAATAATACCAAGTGCAATTATGATACCTGATGCGGAGACTTTGTTTATATGTTTACCCACGAAATGAAAATTTAGAGTACTAAAAAATACTGCTTTGGAGCAGTATTAAAAAACCGATGCAAATGTAAAATGAAAACATTTATAAATACGAAGAAAATATACAGCCAATATTACAACGTTACAAGTGGTTTTGGGGCGGTGAACGGAATACAATAATGGGCATTTGCAACAGGCTGTCTGCACTACTCCTCGTACCGCCTGCGGCGTCACTGTGGGGTAGTGCTGCCCATCCTTGCGCCTTTCAGCATTGGTTCTTTGGTCGGCAATAATTTGAAGTGCATGCTTTCTTAAGCAAGCTGTAAAAAATTGCTAGGTTAAATTCCCTTCATGCGGAGAGGTGCCCGCTTCTGGCAGACGGGGTGGTTTATTTTAAGAGACGAAGTCTTTTACTGATTTTTCTATCCTTAGGTACTATTTACCTAATTCTACTTATAATGGCGTAATAGGATTCTACTTACTTATTTTTAGAATAATTGCCCGCTAGGTTAAGAAGTTTTTGTGTACGTCCACACATGTATAAAACCTAATTTTAGAAACTATTGTAATGTCTATCTTTTTTCAAGAACTGAATCGCTGTATACTTTTACTAAAGTATCTACACGTCCTGGTTCGGCCATCTCAAACAAAGTATCATTCACAAGCAAAAAGTAAAATTTAAACCGACTTGTTTCAATACAGAAATTACTGCCGTATGTGATACTCAACTTTCCATCTGACTTAAAGTAAGCAAGCTTTTCCTTAATTTTCAAATCACTAGGCTGCCATTTTTGAAACCTATAAATGTTAGCTTTTGAACTATCCATAATTTCAACAATTTGAAAATGAGACGCCCTATTTGAAACCCATGTCCCCAAAGTTTCATTTGTCGGGGATACTTTTAAAACTTGGCTATGTTCCAATACTTCAATGTTCGAGATTGTGTTTTCGTCATGTGAATTTTTAAAGTCACAACTAATAAAAGCTATAGAAAAAGAGAAAACCAAAAAAATATTTTTTCCACTCATGAAGTTGAATAATTATGTTTAGTCTACTAATAATGGAATATTAATCCTCAGGTACTAAGT
>JANPIF010000309.1:0-11905 GCA_031424845.1 Ferruginibacter sp. | reverse complement strand
ATTATAAAAACATACCCACCATTCACAAAGAGGAAAACACCAACTCCCGTGAGTTTTGGATGTACATAGGTTCACTCGTATTTTTTCTTACATCTGTTTTCATAATCGCTAAAACCTCCGTACCGGTTTTTAATAAAATGTTTGGTACTAAAATAGCTCCGCCTGAGGATGTAGAATTTTCTTACAATAAAGTAATTGTATTGGTGGCTATAATGCTTGGGTTTTTAACGGCTATTACACAATATTTAAAATATAAAACAACAACCGGTAAATATTTGCGCAAAGAAATATTGGTGCCCACCATTGTATCGGTGCTGATAATGGCTTTGTTGGTAATCTTTTATCCTTTTACATATTACAAACAGGGCGCAGGTTTTTTAGGGGCAATTTATGTAGCAGCTTTTGCAGTAATTTATTCAATAATTGCTAATGCATTTTACATATGGAAAGTGCAGAAAGGTAAAATAATGAAAGCCGGTAGCCCAGTGGCACACGCCGGTTTTATGTTGATGCTGATTGGTATGCTCATATCATCTGGCAATAAAAAAATTATTAGCAGCAGCATGGTAAATGGTATTACATTACCAAGCACGGGGAAAGACCCAATGACGAAAGAAACAGATAACCCAAGGGAAAACTTGACGTTGCTTAGAGAAGTGCCTGCTACATTGGATAACTATAAAGTAACTTTTGTAAAAGATTCTGCAGGGCAGGAAAAGGGTAGGAAATTTTACAAGCTTGATTTTGAAAGAAAAGATGATAAGGGTGAGAAAACTGTAGAGAAATTTATGCTGGAGCCAGATGTTTATCAGATGAAGGATAACAACATGAGCAGCAACCCAGATACTAAATCTTATTTGCTGAAAGATGTTTTTACCTACGTTTCTTATGCCCTAAATAAAAATGTAGAAGAAGATACTGCTCAGTTTGTAGAAACAAAATTAGCCGTAGGTGATACTGCTTTTTATAGCAATGGTTTTATGGTATTACAAAATGTGGTGAATAACCCAGTTAATGCAAAATACAAAATAGAACCGGGTCAGGTTGCACTAATGGCTGAGCTGAAAATAACTTCCAAAGAGCAACAACAATTTATGGCTATGCCATTGGTATTGGTAGACAGCTTGGGTATTACAAATGTTGATGATACTGTATTTGCACAAAACTTTTATGTACGGTTTATTGGGATAGATGAAAACAAAAAAATGCGCATTGGCATAAAAGAATCTACTTCGCTTATAGATTATGTAACAGTAAAAGCGTATGTTTTTCCACTTATAAATTTAGTGTGGATTGGCTTAGTAATAATGGCTGCAGGTTTAATTTTAAGCATGTTACAAAGAGGTAACTTTACAAAACTACAACAGGGTATTATATTGGTGTTGAGTGTGGGTTTTGTGTTTTATATGTTTTTGCTTGCAAATGCGTAGGGAAATTCATAACGTTATAATCATATTAAATTAATCCTATTAAATATATGGAGTTTACAAGGATTCGATATTATTATTTTCTTTAATTACAACCTATTTTTGGAACACAAAGAAAAGGGGGTAATCTTCCTGAAATTGAAATTCCAATTAAATCTCCCTCAGGTTTAAAATACAATACATTATCTTTTATGTATTTGGGTAATTCGTAAGGCATAGTTAAATCATAGATTATCATTTTATCAAACTTTTCATTCAAAAATGCAATCTCGCTATGACCTCTTGGTGATAACATTAAACCAATTCCCATGACAGAAAATTTTCTAATTACATGAAAAGATTGATTTTTTGTTAAATCCTCCAACTTTCCTAAATAGACTATGTCTTCTTTAAAATGCTTCCCTTTAATTATTCTTAAAGTGTTGGTTTTTTTGTCAACAAATTTTTTATAAAACGCAATTCTATTTTTGCTTTCATTATATTTTAATTCAACATCTCCCATTTTCATCATTTCTGTAAAACCTACTGTATCATAGATTTTTGTTGGAAATATTTTTTTTATTCTAATTTTTGACTTGTCCTTTTTTAATATCCGAATTCATACCATCCTCATTAATATTTATTTTACGAGATTCTTTTTTTAATTTACAACTCAAGAAAAAAAGGAGAAAAATTAACGGAACTGTGCTTTTCATTTTCTCTAATAAATTGTTATTATAAGAATTGTTAGGTTGAAGATTTTTTGGATAATCCTTTTTGATTTTATTATAATTAATGAAAATAGAGGAATGAAAATTTAAGCAGTCGTAAAAGATTTAAATAATTTTTAAAATCATTATTTATATTCTCTTTGTTTTCAAATGATGGCTTAATCATAAAATTTCTAAAAATCCATATTCAGTAGATTTATTTAAATCACCTATATCATCGGCATGCTTTACTAGGATTGATTCAATGTAGTCATTACTTTGATTGCCGGTTTTAAGCAAAATAATCTTTGGCGGGAATCCTTTTTGATTAAGAAGATAATAAAAATCTGAATCATTAGTTACAATGATGAGATTATGTTGTTTAGCAAAATTCCATATCTCAATGTCTTGAGCAGGTAATTCTAAACCAATATAATCTACGTGATAACATTCCTCGAAATGAGAAAGTAGTTTTTTTGTCAAACGATGAGATAAATTAGCGTCCAATAATAATTTCATATTATGCTGCTATGATTTTAGAAACCTTTTCTCTGTGTGCAGCAAATTGTAAAGCAGCTAAAATATCTTCTTCTTTTAATAAAGGATAATCAAGTAAAATTTCATTGTAAGACATACCCGAACCAAGCCATTGTAAAATATCCATCACAGCAATTCTTGTATTTTTTATACAAGGTTTGCCGAAACGAATGTTTGGGTTAATCTCAATATGCGTTAAGTAGTTTAGCATAGTGTAAATTAAAGAAATTTTAGACTAAATATCATTAGAAATTTTTAAAATATTTATAAATGACGTCCATATATATTCCTCGCAAAACGACATTATACAATTATCAATTTATCATAATTGCATTTGTAAAAGAAATACCATTATCCCCGCAGCAAAACCAACTAATGCCAGCCAGCTTATTTTTTTGAGATACCACATAAAATCTATTTGCTCAATACCCATTACTGCTACACCTGCTGCAGAGCCAATAATAATGGCACTTCCGCCCGTACCAGTTGTAAGTGCAAGAAACTCCCAAAATGGATGATCCGTTGGATAGGTTGTTAAATCATACATTCCTTGAGATGCAGCTACCAATGGAACATTATCAACAATGGCAGAAAGGAGTCCCAATGCTGTGCCTATTAAGTAATCATTTTTTAAAGTAGAACTGAGAGTGTTTGCCATCTCTTTTAATAAGCCAAACGACTGTAATGCAGATACCGCTAACAATATCCCCAAAAAAAATAAAATACTTGGCGTATCTACTTTTTGTAATGCATTTGCTACGGTAAATCTTTGTGCAGTTTCAGCATCTTTACTCTTATGGATGATGGTTGTAATAACCCACATAAACCCCAACGCTAGCAACATGCCCATAAAAGGCGGCAAGTGTGTGAGTGTTTTAAAAACCGGAACAAAAATTAAAAAACCTACGCCGGAGAATAGAATGAATCTACCCTCTTTTTTTTCTCTAGGTGTACAGCTAGATTCGGGAATAGCACTGAATTTTTTGCCTTTAAAACGCAACGCCATAATTATTGCAGGAAGCACACAAACTGCAATACTCGGCAATATCAGTTGCTTCATAATATTCAATGCTGTAATTTGTCCGCCAATCCACAGCATGGTGGTTGTTACATCTCCCAACGGCGACCATGCCCCACCTGCATTGGCTGCAATTACGATCATCCCAGCAAACCATAGCCTATCTTCTTTTTCATTTAAAATTTTGGTACAAAGAGATGTCATTACAATAGCGGTAGTTAAATTATCAAGCAAAGAAGAAAGGAAAAAGGTAAGTATGGTAATAATGAGTAACAACTTTTGCTTACTTGTGGTGGTTATTCTTTGTGTAATAATGTCAAATCCATTATGGGTATCAATTAACTCAACTATGGTCATAGCCCCCAATAAAAAAAATAGGATAGAAGATATCTCACCTAAATGATGGAGCAATCCTTCAGTTACTGTTTCTGATGCATCGCTTTGAAGCATATAAATAGTCCAGCATAGTACACCTGTAATTAAAGCGGAGGCTGCCTTATTTAGTTTTAATGGGTGCTCAAAAGCAATGGCAATATACCCTAACACAAAAACTGAAATAAGTAAAATTGTTATCATACTATTGAATTATAGGAATTAATAAATTAAAATCTGCTTTTTTAATTACATAGTCTGCAACTTTTTTGAAACTTTTAAGAAATAATTTTGGCCTGCTTTTAGGGTTCTTGAAAAATGTGTGATTGCGCCATTCTAACAAAATACACTTTAACCTACTTATACAAATACATTCTTTTTCTACAAAATTATGAGGAACAATGAAAATAATTTTTTATCAAAATTATCTAAATTAAATTCATTTAAAATTATGGAGACAACTAATAAATTTAATCCAACATAATCTCTCACTTAAATCTATTAATGATTTGAATAAGGATAGGATCAGCGATATAAAAAAAACAACCCACCTAAATAAATTTTTCAAATATTATTGAGTCGGCGTTGCTGCTACAGAAAAAGCCTTATAAAATGTTCAATTATCTTATACCCCACACTACTCCTATCCTACCCTGTTCCATTTATCAAAATGATATGGCACATTTCTATTTAATACATACATTTAATGTTATAAAACTAACATGAATGTTGTTACACAAATTTGCCAACAAATATTTGCAGTCAGGTTTGTAAAGCATCATTCAATAAAATGATTACATGAAAAAAATATTTTTACCGGTAGTTGCCTGCGGTTTTTTAATAGCATGCAATAACAAAACTGCCACCACTTCTAACAACCAAGATATACTTGCTGCTAACATTGACAGCACCGTAAAACCGGGCGATGATTTTTTTATGTACGCCAATGGTGGATGGATAAAGCGCACACCAATACCAGATGCGGAAAGCGGTTGGGGAATTGGCAATATGGTGCAGGATGATATTTATAATAAACTTAAAAAGATAAATGAAGATGCGGCAGTGGCTAAAGCAGCCCAAGGAACAACAACACAAAAAATTGGTGACTTTTGGAAGAGTGGTATGGACTCTGCAGCAATTGAAAAAGCTGGCTTGACACCGTTGAATAATTTATTTAAAGAAGTGGATGATATAGGAGATGCAAAAGCTGTAATGACGGTTGGTGCTTCGTTACAAAACATGGGTGTAAATTGTTTGTTTAGCGTGTATGTAACGCAAGATGATAAAAACAGCGAAGTAATGACGGTAAGGATGGACCAAGGTGGATTAGGATTACCCAACCGTGATTATTATTTTAATACAGATGAGCGTACCCTTAAAGTAAAAGAAGCATACAAAAATTATATGCTTCAGACATTTAAAAGATTGGATAGTGCAACAGCTGTAAAAAGTGCAACGGAGGTTTTTGCGCTGGAAGAAAAGTTGGCAAAGGCTAGCAGAAAACTCGCAGACCTGCGTGACCCATATAAAAACTACAATAAAATGAGCCATGATGGTATTGGTAAAGTAGCACCTAGTGTAGATTGGGTAGGATATTCAAAATTATCCGGTTCTTATTTGGTTGACTCTGTAATTGTAGGTCAACCTGAATTTTTTACCACATTAAGTACCGAATTAAAAAATACACCCGTACCAGTTTGGAAAAATTATTTGAAACTCCGTTTAATGTATTCATCAGCACCATATATGGATAGTGCAATGTTTAATGATAGGTTTACTTACAGCAAAACATTATCTGGCGCTACCAAACCTAAAGCAAGATGGAAACGTGTATTAGACGCAGAAGAAAATGCCATTGGCGAAGCTCTGGGTCAGCTTTTTGTAAAAGAATATTTTAGCGAAAATGCTAAAAAAAGATACGATGGTATTGTAGAAAATATTCGTGAAGCATACAAAGAACGCATTGCAAAACTTACGTGGATGAGTGATAGTACTAAAGCAAAAGCATATCAAAAACTGGCTGGCATTTCTAAAAAAGTTGGATACCCAGATAAGTGGAAAGATTTTAGTGCTTTGCAAATTGAAGAAGGTCCGTGGATCTCAAATGTGCACAGGGCAAATGCATGGTGGCACAATTATGAAATAAATAAATTGGGCAAACCTGTTGACAGAACCGAATGGGCAATGACGCCACAAACATACAATGCATATTACAACCCAAGTAACAATGAAATAGTGATGCCGGCAGGTATTTTTGCTGTGCCCGGTTATAGAGATGAAGAGTTAGATGATGCACTTGTATATGGCTATGCTGCAGCATCTACTATTGGCCACGAAATTACCCATGGCTTTGACGACCAAGGAAGGCAATACGATGAAAAAGGAAATTTGAAAGATTGGTGGAACAAAAAAGATGGCGAGGAATTCTCAAAAAAAGCAGCATTTATTATTAACCAGTACAATGAATTTATGCCGGTAGATACATTACATATAAATGGAAATGCTACACAAGGAGAAAACATTGCAGACCTTGGTGGTGTGTTATTAGGCATAGATGCTTTTAAGAAAACCGATGCTTATAAAAAGAATGAAAAAATTGCCGGACTTACTCAAATGCAAAGATACTTTTTAGGTTATGCACTTGGTTGGTTATATACTGTGCGCAAAGAAAGACTGGCAAATCTTGTAATGACAGATGTTCACTCACCTGCAAAGGAAAGAGTAAATGGACCTTTTGTTAACATACCTGAATTTTATGAAGCCTTTGGTATTAAGAAGGGTGATAAAATGTATAGAGAGGACAGCTTAAGAGTAAATATTTGGTAGTACAAATATTCTTTGTTAATAAAAAAAGAGGCAATTTTCATTAGGAAAATTGCCTCTTTTGCATGTAAAACTAAAACACTAATTTTTGTACAAATTCTTACTTTCTATTTTACCATTTCCACTATCATATCTTACGATGTATAAACCACCATTTATGTTGCTGATGTTTAATTGAGTTTGCAATGTACCTGGTAGTACTAATTTTTGCATAATCAATTTTCCGTCGTTGCTATACAATGTAATGGTTGCTCTTTCACCAGAAGCATTATGCTGTATGGTAACTACATCATGTGCAGGAATTGGATACACTTCTATTTGTGAAAGTGATATTTCTTTTGATAATACTTTGATGATTGCAGAATACTTTGTTTTACCATCAAAATCAATGTTTTTTACCCTAAAGTAAACTGTACCATTTAACTTATCTGTGTAATTTAAGCTGTAAACATTTTTACCTGTTGCAGTTACATAACCGGCAGTAGTAAAATCTCTACCATTGTTACTTACTTCAACATCGTAACCTTTTACATTTACTTCATCACCTACATTCCACAATAATTTAACCGCACCATTGTCTATTTTACGTGCTACAAAACCTTCAAATGTTACTGGCAACGGCCCACCTGTTACTGATAAAGCAAGATCATCAAAAATGATGTTTTCGTTAGGACGATTTGCAACTCTAAAAGTAAATTCAAATCTCACTTGCGCACCGGCAATTAGATCTTGATCGAACAATTGTAAACATATATTACCCGATGTACTTGGTAAATTGTTGTACACGGGGCCATTAGCTGTCGTTGCCAAAACTTCTAATGGAGGATTTGAAGCAGCGGTAATAATACGGATTCTGTATTCTGTACCAAGAGGCGCAGCATATCTAAAGCCAATTACAGCTTGGCCTTGAGATGATAGTCTGTAAATGGGAGATATCAAACTTCCTTGTCTTGTAGACAGACCACTGCTTTCTACTTCCGCCCCTAGGGTTGGATTCCAATTAAAAGCTACATCCTGATCACTCGAATAAATACTTGGAGAACTAAAACCTTCGTCTGAGGTATTAAAATTTCTAAATACAGTACAGTTGTTTGCGTTAACTGTTGTTGTTGGAGATTGTGCAAATGTTGCAATTCCTGCTATGCACATAGCTGCTGAGAGTAAAAACTTTTTCATAATTTTTAATTTAATTAGGGATAAAATTGTTAAAATAATTCAAAGGATTGCTCTTGGATTAAAGAACAAATAACTGGAGGCTTTTTAGAGGATATACGGAATTGTAACATCTATATTTCAATAACAATGCCTATTGATAAATTAGTATCTAAATTTCTTATTATGAAGGTTATATGACCTATTAAATAAATAAAAAAAATTAAAAAACATTTAAAGAAATATTAGTAGAGTCTTTTTTTAACCAGAACGTGCAACGCCATCCCCAAATAAATTTTAATTACTATATAATAATTGTAGGGTGTTAAATAATAACTAAATAGTATGAAAAAACGCAATGTTGATTAAGTGAATGTATTTTTGAAATCTAAACATTATAAAATGAAATTATTTTTCCTTTGTTCTTTTTTAATTGCTTCTGCATTTTTATCGGCACAGCCTAAATTATACACGGAAGCTATTATTACAACCAATACAAATATTATAGCGCCAGAGGAAGAAGATGTTTCTGAAATACAAAACCAAGGGCGTGGTGGTGGTGGATTTAATTTTAGAAATTTTGGTGATGGTGAAACAAAAAGTACCACTTACATAAAAAATCATTTAGTAAAAACAAATTATAAATCAGAATCTTTTCGTGGTAGTATGTTTAGAAATAACACAACAAAAATAACTACCACTATTTTTGAAATAATGGGCAACAAGCAAGGTTTTTATTCGTCTGACAATGACCAGGCAGAAATGATGAAAAGAATGGACAGTATGATGAAAGAAAGAGCAAAGACTGATAGTACTATGAAAGCCCGAGCAAGAACCGTAGATTTTAAAAGTGAAATTGTTTATTTAAATGAAACAAAAAAAATAGCAGGTTACGAGTGTAAAAAGGCTCTTATCATTACGGATAAATTATTAGCAAAAGATACTTTGGCGGTATGGTATACACCTGAAATGAAATTTGCAAATGTATCTTCAACCGGCGGAACAAGTGGCTTTGGTAATATTGGTGGAGCAAATGCCATTTCTTTCGATAAAATTGATGGCTTTGTAATGATGTATGAACGCAATATGCCTCGTGGTCGTAAAATGGAAGTAAAGGTTACTAAGATAGAAATTGATAAAGAAATTGCAGATAAGGAATTCGAAATTCCAAAAGATGTAGAAATAAAATCAATGAAAGAAACAATGGGCCAGGGTGGTGGCGGTTTTAGATTTCAAAGACAATAAATAAAATAAATAATAATTGCGAAATGGTATTCTTAAGGGATACCATTTTTTTTGTTTAGATTTTTTCTCAACAAATATTGAATGGACTAGAATACATAAATCAACTGATTTTTTGAAAATGTGTTAGAATTATGTTTTCGTAAGAGATGTTTTTTCTTTTCAATGACTAAGAAAAATCCTTTAACCAATTTTTTCTCCATTACCAGTTAACTTATCCGGCATTAATAAAACCACATCGTTGTTTTCATTGTAAACTCCCAGCACAAGACATTCACTCATAAAATCAGCAATTTGCTTTGGTGGGAAATTAATAACAGCAATAATTTGCTTTCCTATCAAGTCATTGATAGAATATAAAACTGTTATTTGCGCTGATGAATTTTTAATACCTTCTTTTCCAAAATCTATTTTTAATTTATACGCAGGCTTTTTGGCTTTTTGAAAAAACGAAGCTTGGATGATAGTGCCCGTTCGGATATCAATTTTTTCAAAATCATTCCATGAAATCATATGTCAGTAATTTTTACAACTGCATCTATATTAATAACACCAAAAATGTGTGGGAACATTTCATTTATCGAAGGAGCCAATTCATATTTAAGTGGTGCTGTAAGTTTAGTTTCTTCTATATGCAACAAAACAAGATCAGGTTTGTTTTTATAATATCTTTCTATCACACCGGGTACTTGTGTTTGAGTACTGTTGTGTATAAATCCCTCTGAATGTAATGATGGCTCTTCAAAAAAACCTATTGCCAATGCTTGATGCCATTGTGCTTTAGTGGTTACATGGTAAATCATACTATAAGTAAATCTATTAAATCTTCTATCTCCTTTATTTTTGATCGTTGGGTTAAGCTGTTGTCATAACATTTCTTCAATTCAGACAATAATAAAACAATGATAGATTTGTTGTCAAAAGGTTTAAAAAATGATGTTGTAGGAGGTAAGGATATTTTCTTGAAATAATTTTCTACATCTTTATGAGAATACATTTGTCCATTTACCGGATCTATATAAAATTTTATTTTTTCAGAAGCATGACCTGTAGGATTTATCACATCAACATGTTCATCAAAATAACCTAATATAAATTGTTGTGGAATATTAATTGCATAAACAGGTACATCTAACAACCTACAAAGAATGAGCAGCAAAGTCCCGTTTCCAAATGCATTTCCTTGATGTAATTCCAGTGTTTTGTTAGCAGAAAACCATCCGGATTATCATAATTAATTTCAATACCTTTTTGTTTGTAATAATTATAAACGATGCTTCCTATTACATTAATTTGTTCCATTGGAGTTAGATAGCTATTCATCTCTAACCAAATATTTCTACGAAGTTTTTCTATTTCTTTAAATACAAGCGTGCTATCCATGGTAGGATGGGCATATTTTGCTATTAGTAAAACTCCAGCTAAGAGGTCAGGTGTTGAGGATCCCCATTTTAGAAAATCTTCCTTTACATCTTCAAAATGCAGGCGTTGGATCAGTGAAAAAATTTTTTCGTGTAATTCAATATTTTCAGCGGTCTCGCTAAAATGTTCCAAGTTAGGAATTATGTCTTTTCCCAAAGAAACAATTCTGTTACTTACATTTTCATATACTACCTCATCGGGGTCATCTATGAGTTTAAATAATGCTTGTATTTCTTTATTTTCCTGCATTACGTTAGAAGTTGGTTAAATTCCGCATCTATAGATAGATTGCGTGAAAGTATTTTGCTTAAAGCTAATCTTTCTTCTTCATTTTTGCATGCCCTTTTAGGAATAATTATTGCCTGCATAGCATTTTCAAATAAAAAGTAATGTGAACTTGTTTCACTTTTTTTTATAATTGCCTTCCAAAAATATCTTGTTTCTACAAAATTATTTTTTAAAATTAGGTCTGTATCCGTTGCTACAAGATTATAGGTTGTAAATATTGATGCATTTTCAGGATCATCTGTTATCTTTTCTGCATTTTTAATAATAGAATTTTTTCCCGTCAATGAAGGCAATACCACCGACAAAAATATCATCGCATAAATTAAAATCGAAATATTATTGAATCCTCCCCTCCCACCAACAAAATATAACACAAGTAAAAAAAATAGTAGAAAACCTCCCTGTTTTAAAAAATTAATTTTTCTTTTCCTCTTACCATCTTCCCAAAATACAAAAGTATAAAAACTCACATAATCTTCTCTTGTAATATCGTATTGTAAAGCCACCACTATTTTTTCTTAACAGCGGCTTTTTTAGGTGCGGCTTTTTTGGTTGCAGCTTTTTTCTTTGCAGGTGCTTTTTTATCAAATGCTTTTGGATCTTGCGCCAATATCATTTTCTTTACTGTATCCAAATCCAATGCTGCAAGTTCTTGGGGAGTATATTTACCATTGGCTCCGCCGCCGGTAACTTTTAGTTTTTTCTTATTAAATTTAATAATGGGCCCCCATTGTCCATTCTCTAATGTAATTTTTTCATCTGCCCAACTTTGGATAATACGATTTGATTCTTTCTCAAGCTTTTTTTCAATCAACTCATTGCATTCCAGTTGTGTAAGCGTATCAAAATCATATGCACGCGGTATGTTTATAAACATATCGTTCCACTTTATAAATGGCCCAAACCTACCCTTGCCTTTTGTAATTGGTTTACCC
>JANPIF010000308.1:0-39059 GCA_031424845.1 Ferruginibacter sp. | reverse complement strand
CCATCACCTTTAAGATTTCTTATGCCATCGTTCAAAATATTTACCCGGTGCAAAGTTCTTCCCGGAAGGTTTTCCAATTGGTTTGGCGGGTCTATAAACTCAACCCATTGCACAAAAGCCAACGCCACAAGTTGTTTCAATTTACTCTGTGGCATGCGTACCGTAAATCGGCGGAAAGTTGGAGCATCTTCCAGAACAGTAATTTTTAATGCAGCAAATGCAGCCTGTATTTTTTGATATGATAACTTCTCGTAGGTGATAACATTTACATCCACAAAGCCAGGCGTTTTTACGGCATGGGCGGGAAATTTTCCTGCTAATAGTGCAGGCACCGTTTTTTGTGCAGGTGTAAATTTGAAAATGGCACGCACATTTAATGCCGGGAGTTTGCTTGCAGCCAACCCTTTATTGATTGCCGCTGTATATGCCATGTTTGGTATATAATCAATGAGTTCTATTCCAGCCGCACGAAGTACTTTCTTTTGGCTTTCTACAGGCAGTGAATAAAACTGTATGGTAGCGTAATGCTTGCCTTCAAAAAGGCTTTTGTTTAATACATCTGTAGACGATGCAATTGTTTTAGCATTGGCTACAGGGGTAAAATTGCCCGAGTGCAGCAGTATTCTGTAATCATCTTTCTGCTGTGCAAAAAGTAATGCCGGAAACAAAACGAGAACGGCTGATTTAAAAAATGATAGAAAATGTTTCATACAGTTGTTTAGGTTGAAAAATGTTTTATATAGAAATTGTTTCGATGTCTTGATTAATAAAAATTTAATTCATGGTGGTCAAACTTTAAACGCTTAACCCAACTACTAACTTCGTCATATTATAATTTCTAAATTTATGACAACTACATTAATCATCAAATAATTTTATAAAAATGTTTTGTAGGAGATATCTGTATAGTGTTTTTGAACCACAAAGGAGCAAAGTCGCAAAAGTTTCACAAAGGAAAAGTTTAGGTAAATCTGTGCAATCCGTGAGCATATCTTTTTACCTCTAACAGCACAAAGTAAAATTCTCTATGTATATGGCTCGACCGATAATAACTATACAGGTTAATGAATAAATCCTGATACGGTTATACAATAAAAACCGAGATGCATCAGTTTCGTTTGGTACAAAATGTTTATCTGGGTGAGCATTGCGTGAGTTATTTACTAGGGCGAGGAATGATTTCTGAAGAATAATTTTATCAAATATCAAGTTGAGTATACAAACCTATTTGCTTTCTATTAAATTGTGAGTAATATTTAAAAAAAATTATTTTGACTTTACCTACAAACATTACAAAAGACCATTTATTACAAGCTATCGAGAAAATAGATCGGGAGGGAATTCCGAAAGATGGGGCATCACAATATTATGATGTTATTCATGAAGGAAAAAGATATCCACCCAAGCTTATTGTTTCGTATGCTAATATTTTTGCGAATGGAGAAATGCTAGATAGAAGTTCTTTTGGAGGTGGGCTCGATCAACCCAGCTTTAAATTACTAAAAAAAGAAGGCTTTATTATTCAAGAAAAAATAAAAGTATGGTTTGTGGCTCAAGGATCAACTTTTACACAAGAAAATGGAATGAAGTTTCTTTTTGCCCCGAAAGTGGGAGTCGATGGGCGAAGTCATTTTTATTGGGATAACGTTTTCAAGGTACGAAAGGGAGATATTATATTCAATTATTCTAATGGTTTAAAAGGAGTATCACTAGCTAAAAACGATGGCTACGAAACAGTTTTCGATGATCCAAGTAATAATTGGAATAAGGAAGGATATAGGGTCGATATAGAGTTGATTGTTTTTGAGCCCCAAATTGATAGAGAAACAATTATCAGGCAAAAACATAAATTTCTTGAGTATTTATCTTCTGTAACCAACAAACCCTTCACCACTCAAGGTAGTATCAACCAAGGATATTTATATGAGTTTACAAAAGAAGCAGGTCGGTTTGTGAGAGATCTTTATGGCAAGGATTTCGGCAATTCAATTATTGATACCTTTTTCGATACTATAGATTTGAATAACTTAAAGGATAACTCGTCTGTTCCATTAAGTAAAATAAAATTCAATTACAAAGAATTTAGAAGTAAATCGTCTCTTTCTAACCTGTATTTAAGTGAAAAGTTAATTGTTCGATTCTCCGCAGCGCTAATCACAAAACCATTTGTTATATTAACTGGACTCTCCGGATCTGGTAAAACTAAATTGGCCCAAGCTTTTGCGATTTGGATTTGTGAGAATAAGAATCAATATAGTATTGTTCCTGTAGGTGCTGATTGGACCAATAGAGAACCTTTAGTTGGTTACCCAAATGGTTTAAAGGCCGAGGAATATATTACTCCTGATAGTGGAGTAATTAATTTGTTAATGGAGACTGTAAAAAAAGGAAACGAAAACAAACCGTTCTTTTTAATCTTAGACGAAATGAACCTAAGTCATGTAGAAAGATATTTTGCAGATTTTCTAAGCATAATGGAATCTCATGACTCCATAAAATTATATACGGGTAAAGAAAGATCAAGTTTAGATGGCATACCAATTCCCTTTGAGATTGGTTGGCCAAAAAATTTATTTATTATTGGTACAGTTAATATAGATGAAACAACATACATGTTTAGTCCAAAAGTACTAGACAGGGCAAACGTAATCGAGTTCAGAATTACTGAAGATGAAATCAAATCCTTTTTAGGAAATCCAAGCATACCAGATTTAACCAAATTGACAAAACAAGGAGTTGCAATGGCTGAGAGTTTCTTGTCCTTAGCTTCCCAAAAAGATATTGCAGAAAATGAACCAATAGCAAATGAGTTAGTTTCGTTCTTTAGCCAGTTACAGGCGGTTGGTGCTGAGTTCGGTTATCGTTCAGCAACAGAAATCATGCAGTTAGCAGCAAAGTTAAAAATGGTAGAACCTTCAATTACAGATCATGAATGTTTAGACATTGCTATTATGCAAAAGTTGTTACCAAAATTGCATGGGTCTAGAAGTAAGTTGGTAAAAATATTAATTGCTTTGGCAGGTTTATGCGTGGAAGGATTAACTAAAGAAGAGTTTGAAAAGAAGTTTGAAGAGGTTTATAAAAATGGCTTTGACGTACTTACAATAAAATATCCTATTTCATTCGAAAAGTTAATTAGAATGTACAAGAATGTATTGGCTAATGGTTTTACAAGTTATGCAGAAGCATAAATAAATATGGAGGAAATAAAACAACATATTCAAATTCCATTACCATTCTTCAACGAGACTGACTTTTTAGAAATCTATCCTGAAAACAAGGCAAGACTTTTTGAAATTACAGAAGAACAAGCAAATGAAAATGGTGAGAGCATCTTTCAAATTTTGGAAGGTAACAGTTATGAATATGCCTTTACCAACAACCAATATCGCCTAAATTGTAGTATTGATGGTGTAGTTTCACAATCGAAGCGTGAGCCTCGGCTCGGAAGAATTGTGCCAAACATCTATGTAGGAACACTTACATTATTCGTTACCGATTGTAACCAACAAGGCAAAGAATTTACAATTACTATTGAAGTTCTGGCAACAAAGTTTGATACAGAACTCGATAGAAGTTACCGTGAAAACTATCGTTTTATGTTAAAAGACATAACAGATAAGTGTACTGAACTTTTAATGCAAATTAATTCTCCTGTAGAACAAAATTTTGAAACAGATTTTTCAAGAGACAACGAAACCATTTACCAACGATTTAGTTTTATAAGTGCCATCATTCAAAATAAAGATTTTGAAGAAGCAGTACTAAAAATAATTGCTTCTCCTAAAACCAATTGGGATACGGAGGAAGAAGTGGTGGACATCCGTAGAATAAAAAGATTCAACAATGCCGCTAGTAAGCAAATAATATCGGGTTCCAATAGAATACCTCTACAAGCTTCACATCCATTATATAAAGCGGGTATTCACTCAATACCAAATAAAATAAATAGCTTCAGAAAAATTGAACACACAGACACACCTGAAAATCGATTCATAAAACATGCCTTAGAAGTCTTTTTAAAATTTGCAGAAGATTGCCAAAAGTATTTTAAAGATAATGGTTATGCCAGGCCTTCCATTGAAGCCTCCAATTTGGTTAAAAAACTTGACGGCTATTTAAGTCAATCTTTCTTTAAAGATATATCCAGACCAACGTCATTAAAATTAAACAGTCCGGTTTTACAAAGGAAAAGTGGTTATCGTGAAGTTTTAAGCACATGGTTACAATTTGATTTAGCAGCTAAATTAGTTTGGAAAGGTGGTGATGCCGTTTACAAAGCTGGTAAAAGAGATATTGCTACTTTATACGAGTATTGGTTATTTTTCACATTATATGATCTATTCAAATCAAAATTCAAAATACAAGATATAGAGCACGAAGAGAAATCATACAGTCATTTATTTGAACCAACTAAAGATGGTTTGAATATTATGGTAAAGCAAGGAAAACATACTGCGCTTTATGGTGATTATGATGCTGGCAACAGAAAGTTGAAAGTAAAATTCTCCTACAATCGTTCCTTTAAAGGAGGCACAAAATATACAGATGAGCGAGCTGGTAGTTACACCACTACACTTCGCCCAGACTATACATTATCGGTCTGGCCAGCAATACTAAAAGAAAAAGATGCCGAAAAGCATGATCTTATTGTTCATATTCATTTAGATGCAAAATATAAAGTAACACAGTTTGAAATTCAAACTTCTACTGACAATGATTTGATAGAACAAGAGGAAAACAATGAGCGTAAAGGAATATACAAAAATGCCGATTTGTTAAAAATGCACGCATATAAAGATGCTATTAGAAGATCAGGAGGTGCTTATGTTCTATATCCGGGTACAGAGAAAAAAGAGTTAAGGGGATTCCACGAAATAATACCAGGGTTAGGCGCTTTTTCTATCAATCCAACCGGAAATAATAACGATATATCCGAACTATCGAAATTTATAGATTTGGTTATTATGCACTTCTTAGATAGAGCATCTCAAAGAGAAAATCTGAGTCATAAAGCGCATCAAATTTACCAAGTCAATAAAGAAGATGACAATTTTCTTCATGAATCAATTCCTGAATATTTAAACGGTAAAAAACTAATACCTGATGACATCTTTGTGTTAGTTGGGTATGCAACAACTCCTGATAGATTTAAGTGGTATGAGGAAAACAAAAAATACATCTTCCGTATGGATGAAGAAATGGGTTCACTTGAACTTAATAACGAAGTAGTGAATGCGAAGTATTTATTGCTGAGACGCAGCGGAGAAAACAGAGCGTCTGATTTGTATGAGATAAAAAGTAGGGGACCAAAAGTTTTTTCAAATAATCATTTAGACAAAATAAAATATCCACCATCAAAGAAACCCAAAGATTATTATTTAGCTATTGAAATTCAAAAAGTAACAGCTCCAGAATTTGAAAACATAAGTTGGGATTTTAAAGAATTAGAAGAATATAAAAGAATACAAGAAATTATTAAAAATCCATATTCTCAAGTAGGCATGCCTTTTACAGTATCACTTACTAAATTAATGAATCAAAAAGTTAACCCAATAGTCACAGCGGGGTTTTCACAATTATAAACAGATTTCCATTATTTGGAATCGAGTAATTCGAATTAAATCAATA
Source organism: Ferruginibacter sp. (assembly GCA_031424845.1). Classification (GTDB taxonomy): domain Bacteria; phylum Bacteroidota; class Bacteroidia; order Chitinophagales; family Chitinophagaceae; genus Ferruginibacter. The sequence continues at coordinate 33,428 of JANPIF010000308.1, read as the reverse complement.
AATTGGTTTCCTACTAAAAACGCTAATATAAAATTGCCTAAAGAGTAAAATTAAAGCAAAAATTATTTGGAAACTAACTCATGCTAACTATTCATCTGTAATCTCCAAATTCTAAAAAGGAAAACTATTAAATGCTTCGGTGGTTTAAGGCCGAGACAAAGTCTTTTATTTTGCATCCTTAGAGACGGCTGCGCCTTAGCTCAACGGGTAGAAAATGCAAGAACCAAGAGGTGGAGTAAGAGGAGTAATTCCGAAAAAGAAAAATTATGGATAAAATGAAATCAATTGCTTTTATTGACACAGAAATTGATCCGAAAAGCCAAAAGATTCTGGATATTGGCGGCGTCAAGGGTGATGGCTATCCATTTCATTCAAATTCCCTAAATGACTTTATTACTTTTCTTAGAGGCACAGCGTTCATTTGCGGACATAACATTTTCAAGCACGACTTAAAATACATTCAAAAAGCTGTTACTGATGCTGGAATAAATACAGCTAATATTATTGACACTTTATTTCTCTCTCCCCTTCTGTTTCCAACAAAGCCCTATCATGCTTTGCTCAAAGATGATAAGCTACAAACAGAAGACTCAAATAATCCACTTAACGATTCTATAAAAGCGAAAGACCTTTTCTTTGATGAAGTTGCAGCGTTTCAGCGAACAGACGATATGCTAAAACAAATTTTGTATATGCTATTAAATAACAGAAAGGAGTTCCACTCTTTTTTCCATTTCATAGGATACACAAACAGCGACACAGACCTTGAAAAATTAATTCATAAAAAATTTCATTCTGAAATTTGCGAACAAACAGACCTGACAAAAATAATTTCAGAACACCCTATTGAATTAGCTTACTGTTTGGCATTAATAAATTGCCAAAACCGCTATTCAATTACACCGCCCTGGGTACTGAAAATGTATCCTGAAATAGAACAGGTAATGAATGCATTAAGAAACAAACCGTGCCTTACCGGTTGTGTGTATTGCAATCAAGCGTTAGACATACACAAAGGATTAAAAACTTATTTCGGTTTTGATTCTTACAGAACATACGCAGGTGAGCCATTGCAAGAGAACGCAGTTAAAGCAGCAGTTGCCAACAAATCGCTTTTAGCAGTTTTCCCAACTGGTGGCGGTAAGTCAATTACATTTCAAGTTCCTGCTTTGATGAGTGGCGTTGCAACTAAAGGTTTGACGGTTGTAATTTCTCCTTTGCAATCTTTAATGAAAGACCAAGTTGACAACCTTGAAAAAATTGGAATCACAGATGCAGTTACAATAAACGGTTTGCTCGACCCGATTGAGAGAGGAAAATCATTTGAAAGAGTTGAAGACGGATCTGCTTCTTTACTTTATATCTCACCAGAATCTTTGCGTTCAAAAACAATTGAACGCCTTTTATTAGGAAGAAAAATTGTTCGGTTTGTAATTGATGAAGCTCACTGCTTTTCATCTTGGGGACAAGATTTCAGGGTTGATTATTTATACATCGGTGATTTCATCAAACAAATTCAGGAGAAGAAAAACCTTGAAGAAACAATTCCTATTTCATGCTTCACGGCAACAGCAAAGAAAAAAGTCATTGAAGATATATGTCAGTATTTCAAGGAAAAACTTTCTCTTGAATTAGAAATTTTCAGTTCAAGTGCAGCAAGAACAAACCTGCAATACAAAGTTTTTGAGAAAGCTGATGAAGAAGAAAAATACAATTCAGTCAGAGATTTGATTGAAGAAAAAAATTGCCCTACTATCATTTATGTTTCAAGAACTAAAAAAGCATATTCACTTGCGGAAAGGTTGACAAAAGATGGATTTGATGCGAAACCTTATCATGGCAAAATGGAAGTGAAAGAAAAAACCGCCAACCAAGATGCCTTTATAAGAGGCGAAATTCCAATAATGGTCGCAACTTCTGCATTCGGGATGGGGGTTGACAAAAAAGATATTGGAATGGTAATTCACTATGAGATTTCTGATTCGTTGGAGAATTACATTCAGGAAGCAGGCAGAGCAGGACGAGACGAAAACATAACAGCAGATTGTTTTGTATTATTTAACGAAGAAGACCTTAGCAAACATTTCATATTACTTAATCAAACAAAGCTTTCAATCAAAGAAATTCAACAGGTTTGGAAAGCTATAAAAGACATAACAAAATTTCGTTTATCGGTTTCAAATTCTGCTTTAGAGATTGCACGAAAAGCAGGTTGGGATGATAATGTTGTAGAGATTGAAACAAGAGTAATAACAGCGATTGCAGCACTTGAAGATGCTGGCTATTTGAAACGAGGGCAAAACATGCCAAGAGTGTTTGCGAACAGTATTCTTTCCAAGAATGCACAAGAAGCAATTGAAAAGATAAATGCTTCACAGAGATTTGAGGAGAAGCAAAAAGAAAAAGGAATCAGAATTATCAAGAAACTTTTTTCAAGCAAGAGCAGAAAACAATCAAACGATGAAGCAGCCGAATCAAGAATAGATTACATCAGCGATCATTTGGGAATTGTAAAAGAAGAAGTGATAAATATTGTGAATCTACTACGTGAAGAAAAGATTTTAGCTGATGCAAAAGATTTAACTGCATTCATTAAGAAAGGTGAAAATATAAACCGTTCATTGAAAGTTGTGGAAACATTCAGTCAACTTGAAAATTTTCTTTTGCCTTTATTTGAAGAGAAAGAAAAAACTTTTCACATCAAGGAATTGAATGAAGAAGCAGAAGAGAAAGGTTGTAAAGATGTTACACCAAATAAAATAAAAACCCTCATTAATTTTTGGGCAATCAAGAATTGGATTAAGCGGCATAACGAAGAACATTCTAAGAATCATGTTGTGATTCTTTGTGTTCAGCCGAAAGAATCATTGAAAGAAAAATTGGAGAAGAGACATGAGTTAGCAAAGTTTCTTGTTGAATTTCTATATGAGAAAAGCAATGTAACACTTGCGGAAGACGAAAAAGAAAAGGAAGAAGTATTAGTGGAGTTTTCAGTTTTCGAACTGAAAAATGAGTATGAGAAAAGGCCGAATCTTTTTAAACTGAATATTTCAACTGATGATATTGAAGACACTCTTTTTTATCTTTCAAGAATTGAAGCGATAAAAATTGAAGGAGGTTTTTTGGTTGTGTATAATCGTTTGACCATTGACAGGGTTGAGCAAGACAACAAACGGAGATATAAGAATGACGATTATCAAAAACTAAATCAATTCTACGAAAATAAAATTCAACAAATTCACATTGTTGGTGAGTATGCAAATAAAATGATTGGTGATTACAGAGGAGCATTGCAATTTGTTGATGATTATTTCCAATTGAACTACACCTCGTTTCTAAATAAATATTTCAAGGGCAGCAGACAAAATGAAATCAAAAGAAATTTAACACCTGCAAAGTTTCGCCAATTGTTCGGCTCGTTATCTCTTACACAATTAGAAATCATTAAGGATAATGAAACCAAACACATTGCAGTTTTGGCTGGACCTGGGAGTGGGAAAACGAGGGTATTGGTTCACAAATTGGCATCGCTCCTTTTGATGGAGGATGTAAAGCATGAGCAATTGCTTATGGTGACCTTTTCAAGAGCAGCAGCAACAGAATTTAAAAGGCGATTAATTTCACTCATTGGCAATGCTGCTCACTATATTGAAATAAAAACCTTTCATTCTTACTGTTTTGATTTATTGGGCAGGGTCGGAAGTTTGGAAAAGTCGGATGTCATCCTGAAAAACACAATTGATAAAATCAAGAGCGGTGAGGTTGAAGCGAACCGAATTACAAAAACAGTTTTAGTAATTGATGAAGCACAGGACATGAACGCTGATGAATATGCTTTGATAAATACATTGATGGAGCAGAATGAAGAAATGCGGGTGATTGCAGTTGGAGATGATGACCAAAATATTTATGAATTCAGAGGGGCAAGTTCAAAATATTTAGAACAGTTCATGACCGACATGAAAGCAGCCAAACATGAACTAATAGAAAATTACAGAAGCAAAATCAACCTGGTTGAATTTACTAACAAGTTTGTGAAAAAGATTCACCACCGTTTGAAAGAAACTCCCATTGCTGCAATACAAACTGACAACGGAAATATAAAATTGGTAAATTATCAGAATGGGAATCTCATTTCCCCATTAGTGCAAGACATACTTTCAACAGGTCTTGCAGGATCTGCTTGTGTACTTACAAAAACAAATGATGAAGCATTGCAGATTACAGGTTTGCTTTTAAAAAATGGAATGCAAGCCAAGTTGATTCAAAGCAATGAGGGTTTCAGTTTGCAAAACCTTTTGGAAGTTCGTTTCCTTCTGAATGAAATAAACATGGGTGATGATATAAAAATTATTAGTGATGAAGTTTGGGCAAACGCAAAAAGTGAAATGAGGCAAAAGTTTCAGCAGAGTTCAAAGTTGGAAGTTTGTAACAATCTCATTAAACAATTTGAAGACATCAATTCAAAGAAGAAATATAAATCAGATTTAGAAGTTTTTGTAAGAGAATCGAAACTGGAAGATTTTTACAATGAGAACGGAGAGACAATATTTATCTCTACTATTCACAAAGCAAAAGGAAAAGAGTTTGACAATGTTTTCCTCATGCTTGAAAACTTCAACCCTACAACCGATGAAGCCAAACGCCAACTGTATGTTGCAATGACAAGAGCAAAACGCACCTTGACGATTCATTTAAATGGGAATTATCTTGACAACATCACATCCGAAAATTTGATTAGAATAGAAAACAGAGAAACATATTTACGACCAAGCGAAATTGCTATACAATTGTCTTTCAAAGATATTTGGCTAGATTATTTTATTACAAGGCAACCTCTAATTTCACAACTGACAAGTGGAGAATCTTTGATAATAAACGGTGATGAATGTAAAACAGTTAAAGGACAATCTGTATTGAAATTTTCAAGACAGTTTCTCAAAATAATTGATACACAAAAGCAAAAAGGTTATCACCTAAAGCAAGCCAAAGTAAATTTCATTATATACTGGAAAAAGGAGGATACTGAACAAGAGGTGAAAATTATTTTGCCTGAATTATATTTTGAGAGAATCAATATCATTAAAACCAAAGAAAGTTTGAGTCATTGATGCATTGATTGACGGACAAGAAAATATGAAAGCAGTTTTTGTAACATGGGGAAATAAAGATTTAATCCTTCGCCTCCGTTATTAATCTCCTACTGATGCGGGAGTGAAAAATTCGTCCGCCTCTGTGCGTATCTCACTCAATATTCGCTCACATAAACTCAGGGCTGGTGCTGGTAACAATAACCATTGCCAATGCCCGTCATGTGCCTGCAACGGTTTCCGGCTTTGGTGTAGCCGTTGCATTGTACGGTGCCGCTTTGCCCCTGTGCATTCTTCGGTTTTTTTATGGTGCCAGCTACAAAAGCAGGTGCGCATATTTTACAGGGAGCAAGCCCAAGCTTAGCCGCTTCCGCAAGGGTTATTTTTTCAGACACATTCTTCACCATTCTGCAGGTAGCCAAATGGTATTTTGCACCCGAGGGTGTTTTATAAACGTCCTGCGCTTTTACAGATGTTGAAAATAATAATAAAATGAAGAGGCGAAGCATACTGCAATAATAGGTTTGTTTGCTTTAAATTTTTTGGCAGGTTTTAAAAAACCTTGCCGTGGTTAGTGGTACACGCAGCACATCAAAATAACCGAGAGCCTTTTGAAAAAATAAAGAAAACACTTCCTACTCTAAGATGCTTGCCTGAGATACCAACCTCATTTTTCGGTACAGTTTTGGCCTGTATATGTTCTATTATTCACATTAAAAACAGCGAAATGGACAACGAAAAAAAAGTAACCACAGAAACAACTACTACGGATCATTCAGGTGATGGCGCATCACATACTGAGCATACGGAAAAGACTGTTACAACCGAAAAAGTAGCACCTAAGCCGGAACCCAAAGTAATCGAAACAGTTACTGTTACTGAACACAGGGAAACAACTGAAGACTAATCAACAACAATATTAAGTGCCCTGCTTTTTTGAGCAGGGCATTTAATTTCTCCCAGGTCCGAGGCACACCTACTTTCTATTCTGCCGTTAGCCATATGGTATTTTGTACCTTACAGTGTTAACTAAACTTCCTACATACTTAATTACAATGATCGATAAGCTTGCGTGGATTGAAGTACAACAAAAACAGATTCTGTCAACTAAAAGTTATGGTAAAGAGAAATATTATATTCCCGGAGGTAAAAGAGAATTGGGTGAAAGCGACGCCGCTGCGTTATGTAGGGAAATTAGAGAAGAGCTAAGTATAGAATTACGTGAAGAAACATTAAGTTTTGTAGGAACATTCCAGGCACAAGCTCATGGCCACCCCATTGGCATTTTAGTAAACATGACATGCTATACTGCATTGTATGATCGCACATTAAAAGCTGCTAATGAAATTGAGGAAATTAAATGGCTTACTTACTTAGATAAAGAATTCGTGTCAGATGTTGACAAAAAAATATTTGATTTTTTACATGCTAAAGGTCTACTATGATGAACCCTTATTTTTAAATAAGAATTTTTAAAAGGAGTTTACTTTTTGCTTATCTGGGTTAAGAGATCAGAGATTCTAGTTTCGAATTTTTGCTTTGTTAACTCACATTGCCAAACATTAATAACTTTCCAGCTCAAATCATTCAATGTCTTTATTTTTTTTGGGGCCATGATTATAATTCCAGCCTCGCAAAGAATCGTCATGAAACATGCTATAATATCACATTACTTTAAAACAACGTACCTCTTACATCGTTCAACTTTGCATTCAAATCTAAAAACTTTACATTCAACATTCCTCCATCAGTAAGTGGCGTTATATATTTCTTTGCGCTATTTGCATCTGCAGATATGATGGCATCAAGCTTTTTAGTGTTAAGCTGCGCAAATATTTTCAGGTCGTTTACAATAATTCGTCGGTTGTAGCCTTCAATATTTGGTTGGGCACCTTTTAAAAATTTATGAAAGTTACCTGCTTCTTTAGCATCTAAAAAATCGAAGGCTTCGATTTGTATGGTATTAAGCGGTATGTTTTTGGGATCATCTCCCACTGCATATTCTGCCACTGCAATGGTAGAAAGATGCATAGTTATTTTTTCCTGTAAAAAGTATCGATAGTACTCTAATGCGTTTGTATGCAGTTCGGTTGTATCATCCATAAGCCTAATACAAAATGATGTATCTAGCATTACTGTTTTTATTCCCAATTCATTCATGCGCACCTCCTCTCACATCTGCAAGCCAGGTATCTTTATCCTTTATTTTTTTCCAGTTTGCACTGGCAGTTTTTATAAGTTTAGTAAGCACCAACTCATCATAATCTGGCGTGTATGGCAAAAAATCAATAAGGGTTAAATCTTTTAATGCGCCAGTTTGCAGGTTTTGTTTTCCTTTCACCCAAAGCCCTTGCACTTGATATAATTTATTACTATTTGTTAATTGTTCTCTGGTAGCATCTACCGTTACTTTACCATATCTATCTGTAAGTATATGCAGGTTTGCTTTGCTTAATCCACCTTCTTCATAAATTTGTCCATAGAGATATAGGGAGGTGTTTATCCAATCTGCCTGGGCTGTTATAAATTTAGTATCCTTATTTATTTCTAAAAAAGGTTCATCTGGTGTTAAGGAAGATGCAATTAAATATTGCCTACCGGTTTTATATGCTCTTTGCTGCCACTTGTCTATCACCTGTGCCGATTGTGGTTCCAGCAAATCGGTAGTGGTTTGTTTCATTACTTCGCCCATTAAAGCAGAAAACATAATTGCTTTAGCCAGCGGCACATAAAAGAAATTTTTTACCGAGCCTTCTTTTACTTCGTAAGAAACTTTTGGCCGATCAACTCTCTCTGCCTTCACAGGAAAAAGCAACATTTCTACATCTGTTAAAAGTTCTTTTGTTTCGGCTATATCAATATCAGCAGGCATTAATTTTCCTTCGGGTGTTTTGCCTTTTAATGTGATTAATATAAAACCTGTTTGTTCCATTATATTCAAAAATAAGTTTTCTTTTGTTTTAAAATTAATTAAACCTTTTGGGTTATTTAAAATTGCACAAAAAATCCGTCCTCTCCTCTCAGAAAAAAACGGATTTCAAAATAAACCATCAACTACCTTATTTAATCTCCATCAACTTCTTCGCACTACCGTTCTTACCTATAAATGTTGCCAGATCGCCCACCGTAGTTAAGTTGTTGTAATTGTTGGCAACGGTGGTCAGCGGTATTTCAAAACGCTCTGCAACCAATACCTGCAAAGCAGTTTTTAATAAAGGGTTTTGTGCGAATGAATTTAATTTAGTGTCTTCATTAAAGTTGGCCATAAAGCTTTTGTTCTGTGCTACATTACCAAAAGCAGTACTGCCACCAACTGTGTTCAATACACTTTTTATAAGTTTGGAAAGTAGTATAAGTCCAATGACTGTACCTACTGTTTTCACCACTGAGCCTGCTACTTCGCCACCGCCCAAAATGCCACCGTTTTTTGAAGTGTTTTTGCTGCTGCTGCAACCAACAAAAGTTATGCTGCCTATAGAAAGCAGCATAATGAATGTGTAAACTTTTTTCATAGGAATAATTTTTTTATGGTTTATAATTTTATTTATGCGACTAATTACAATCTAAATGCCTAAAATACTTTTTGGATGCGGGCATGTTGGTAATTGGCAAATAATTCACATATAAAATTTGAAAGCAAGCCTGATTAAACTTTAAAGTATTCTGATGTCAGCCTGAGCCTGTCGAAGGCGGGTTTATTATAACACATCGGCTTCGACAAGCTCAGCCTGACACTTCAATAGACTCGAACTTTTGTAATTTATAAACGGCTTAAAAACCTTTTTATCAGCAAGATGCACAGCATTAGTACCTCACCCGTCTATCATAAAAAAAGACTGCCCCTGTAAAGAGACAGTCTATGAATGTAATTTTTAAAAATCCTACGCCAGCGTTCTCACACTTGGCTCTCTGTCAAAATATCTCTTACTGGCTGCTGCCACAAAACCATTCCCCAATTCCATCACCCCTTCATCTTTTACAACACCGGCTTTGTCCAACAAAGGTTGTGCTTCTTTTGTATGTGCTATGGCTTTTAAGTGACCAAAAGCATCCATTGCAAATTGCACAGCAGCGCCTTCTTTTAAAAGCATATTGGTTCCCGCATCAGATAAAATGATGGCAACTGCATCAAATAATTGAGATGGTGTGCCTGCTAATTGTCCGTCTGCTTTGATGGTTGTTTTATCGTTTAGAACAATGCCATTCAATTTTGGCGCTACCACTTTAAATGTGCCGCCGGCTTTTTTAATATCTTTTTTTAATTTGTCAATAGCTGCTGCATTGCTGCCATCTGCTATTAAAATTCCCACACATCTGCCCTGCAAAGTGGGCTTCATATTTTTTTGTATAGATAGTGCAGGCGATTGTTTAAAATCCTGCACGGGTGCCGCCGTTGGAGATTTTGCGGGTACCGGTATTCCCAATCCTTTGGCAATGCGTGCTGCAAGGTTTTCAGAAATATTTCTATAATTGCTGATAATTTTTTGCTGCACATGTGGCAAGGTAACTTTCGATAATTCAAACACTACGGATGATGCAATATGTGCCTGCTCATTTTCTGTTTGAGAATTAAAAAACATGCGTGCCTGGCTGTAATGGTCCGCAAACGATTCAGGTCGAATGCGCAATTTATCTCCCTGCTCATCCATTTCTGCTCTTCCTCAAAAACTGCTAAAGCCTGTTACCGGGCTCTCTCTTACACCCGCATCTTCCCCTGCTACATCCAAACTATTGGGTTCGTAATTGGCTCTTCCTTTTGGTACTTCCATTTGCATCATACCATCTCTTTGAAAATTATGGAATGGACATTTGGGCGCATTAATAGGTATCTGGTGAAAGTTGGTTGTGCCCAATCTGGATTTTTGAGTATCAAGATAACTGAACAATCTGCCCTGTAATAATGGGTCGTTGCTAAAATCTATTCCGGCCGGTACATTACCCGGACTGTAAGCTACTTGTTCTGTTTCTGCAAAAAAGTTATCGGGGTTTCTATCAAGCACCATTCGCCCTACAATACGCACCGGTATTAATTCTTCGGGTATCAGTTTGGTAGGGTCCAATACATCATACGGTAATGAGTCAGCTTTTTTCTGATCAAACAATTGCATACCCAGTTCCCATTCAGGAAAATCGCCACGCTCAATGGATTCGTGCAAATCTCTGCGGTGGTAATCGTTATCAGCAGCCTGCAGTTTTACTGCTTCGTCCCATACAGTAGACTGTAAACCCAACTTTGGTTTCCAGTGAAATTTTACAAAAGTTGATTTTCCTCTGGCATTTATCAACCGAAAAGTATGCACACCAAAACCTTCCATGGTACGCAACGAACGTGGAATGGTGCGGTCGCTCATTGCCCACATAATCATGTGCGATGTTTCAGGCATCAGCGATACAAAATCCCAAAAAGTATCGTGTGCACTTCCCGCCTGCGGATAACCTGTATTGGCTTCCATTTTTACTGCATGCACAAGGTCTGGAAACTTAATAGCATCCTGTATAAAAAATACCGGTATGTTGTTGCCTACCAAATCCCAGTTACCTTCTTTGGTATAAAATTTTACGGCAAAACCACGAACATCTCTCGGTGTATCTACCGAACCGGCGCCCCCCGCCACTGTGGAAAATCTTGTAAAGAGGGGTGTTTTTTCGCCAGCCCTTTGAAAAATATCTGCTTTGGTAATGTCTGCCAATGATTCGTACAATTCAAAATAACCATGTGCGGCCGAGCCACGAGCATGTACAATTCTTTCTGGTATGCGTTCATGGTCAAAATGAAAAATCTTTTCACGCAGTACAAAATCTTCCAGCAATACCGGGCCACTTGCGCCTGCTTTTAAACTGTTTTGATTATCAGAAATATGGATGCCTTGGTTTGTTGTAAGTATTGGATGTGATTGGTCAGTTGTTTGGTGCGTTTCGCCACCAGCGGTTTTTTTGCTGTTGTTTTTCATGCGTAATTTTTTTTGTTAGAGAAAAATAGAAGTTGTATTGACAAGGCCAACAACTAAAATGCAGATAAACGAATCAAAAGTTGTTCCGTAAATGTTACGATGGAAAATTTTTTATGGATAGGTAAATGTTTGCCCGAGATAATTATTTTGCTATTTTAAAGAAATATGAAAAATGCTAAAATAAGGTGTATGTCTCTCTGATATTTATATACTATTCACTTTTATAAAATCGATAATCGCAATTCAATTTTACCTTTATAGTTTTTACTTATTTATTAATGAAATAAGCCAACCTTTTTTATCAGAATAAACCTTTATAAAACATGCACCAAAATATAAAATGAATGAGGTGTAAAATACAAACAATAGTACCAGCACAAACGAACCCGATGTGCCATAAAGTGTTCCCACATTTCCTTTCAGTAACAAAGTGCGCAAAAGAACTCTACCTGCTATAAAAAATACCCCGGTAAGCAATCCTCCAATAATACAAGCCTTCCACCTGGGCTTTGCATGTGTAAGAAAACGAAACAAAATAATAAACCAACAGGATATAATTATCGTGGCAGTGACTTCGCTGAATATTAGTTTAAAAATAAAACTGCCACCGCCAAATATTCTTTGAAAATAATCTCCGCCAATTGTTTCAATACTCCTCAAAAAAAGTTCGGCAAAAAATAATATTCCTACCAGCAATATAACAGCAAATGATTTAAGTCTGCTGCCCAGTTTTGAAGCAATACTGCTTTTTCCCTTTTCTTCAATTTCCCAGATCTGTTCCAGAGAACTTCGTATAACGCTAAACAATGTTGTAGATACAAATAACAAAAAGATAAAGCCGGGAATAATTACATAATTGCTGTTGCTAAAACCTCTTATACTGCCAATAACTTCTCTTATCTGTTGTGCACCCTGTTCACCAAGGCTTTCACTAAGGTTACCAATAAGACCTCTGCCAATCATTTTTGGTGCAGTGAGCAGGCCAAATAATTGCGCCAAAATAAATACAATAGGTGGTAAAGCAAAGGTGGTAAAAAATGCTGTGGCGCCTGCAAGACGCAGGGGGTCATTTTTGCGCAGCTTTTTTAATGATGGAAAGAGACTGCTGAAGAAAATCTTTATCTCTGAAGGTCTTTCGTCGGAATTTTTCATTTGTATAAAGATAGGAACGCATACTCAATCAAATAAAACTGTTTGCAAAACATCTTACTATTCATTTTGGGGAATACAATAATACTGCTAGTTTCATATAATTGTTATCATGATTTCAGAAATAAATTCTGATTTACCTGCAGCATAATTCGGTAAAGTTTTTGTTTCAACGATGTTCATGCAACAAACATTTCGTACAAATATATTTACCGGGTTGTCGGGTTTAGTACTGCCGGGTCCACAAGCTACTTACCCTCCTGCATTTCAAGGTAAAAGTAGACTTGAATATTATGCGCACCTTTTTAACAGCATCGAAATAAACAGTTCATTTTACAAAACCCCTAAACCGGCTACTGTTGCAAAATGGGGTGCTTCCGTACCAGACTATTTTAAATTTACTTTCAAATTATCGAAAGCGGTCACGCATGTAAAAGGGTTGGAGTTTAATGAAGAAGACCTGGAAACTTTTATGGAAAGTATTGCAGAAGTCGGAAACAAAAAAGGTTGTTTATTGATACAGTTTCCACCTTCCATAAAAATTGACCAACTGGATAAGTTGCAACATTTGCTTAGCACCATAAATTGGTACAATGAAGCGCAATGGCAACTGGCGGTGGAATTTCGCCATGCATCGTGGTATGAAAAAGAAGTAACAGAAATATTAAAAGAATACAATGCCATTACTGTACTGCAAGATAAACCTGCGGCCCCAACACCTCTAAATTTTGAAGATGGCAATACTGTTTATGTAAGGCTGCATGGGCCTAATGGAAATTATAAAGGCAGCTACGAAGAACCTTTTTTAAAAAACCAGGCTAGCGAAATTAAAATGTGGCAAAAAGCCGGTAAAACTGTTTACTGTTATTTTAATAATACCATGGGTAGCGCTTTGCAAAATGTACAAACAATCAATACATTTTTAAACATTGCGGATTAGCTAATTATTTAAAAGCGGCATTCAAAGCTTAAATTTATTAAAATCACTTAAGTACTTTCCATACATTTAAATATGAACAGTTTTAAAAACCTTATCATTTCAGGCAGCGCATCTAAGCCCATAGCACTTGATGTATTTTACAATGACAAAAATGATAAAAAGCCTGTTGTAATTTTTGCGCACGGATTTAATGGTTTTAAAGATTGGGGCAATGCGGATATTATTGCCAACAAATTTGCAGAGGCAGGTTTTGTTTTTGTAAAATTTAATTTTTCTCACAATGGTACTTCTCCGCAACAGCCAGAAGAATTTGTAGATCTGGAAGCATTTGGCAACAACAATTACAGCAAACAATTGTATGATTTAAATGCGGTGGTTGATTGGGTATGTGATATAACAAATGAACATAATTCCGTTATTGACGTAAACAATATTAATTTAATTGGGCAGAGCATGGGCGGAGGGATTTCCATACTTCATAGTGCCAGAGACAATCGCATAAAAAAATTAATTACTTGGGCTGCCATAAGCGAATGTAAAACGCCTTGGGGGCAATGGTCCGCAGAAAAAATGCAGGACTGGAAAACAAGCGGTGTTCAATATTATCTCAATGGCAGAACCAAACAGGAAATGCCGTTATATTACCAACTGCACGAAGATTATCTGCAAAACGAAACCGCATTAAACATAGAAAAAGCCATTTCATCTCTACAAATACCATTGCTTATTTGCCATGGTACCAAAGATAGTTCTGTACCTATCGAGAAAGCATACCAACTTTTAAAATGGCAACCTGCAGCACAATTATTTACGGTAGAAAGCGATCATGTTTTTGGAAGAACACATCCGTGGGTTGGAAATGAACTTCCAAAAGCCATGCATGCAGTAGTAGAAAAAAGCTTATCATTTTTGTTGTCGAAATAATTCATTCACAACAGTTCATAAAGAAAATAGTTTTAGTAAATTGTAGATTAATTGTTTTGGTATAAAATTTTAATTCCCCTTAAAACTAACTCATACATGCACAGATTAGTAGTGCCCACTCTGTTAATATTATTTTTTAGCTGTAAATACAAAAACACTTCCTCTGATGCCGTTGCATTAAACAATGCATTGGCTAAAGTAAAAGCATTTTCATTTGTAAACAGCGACTCTGTAAAATATCACAATAGCATTTTAGCTTCACACATAAACAAGGCAGTTCCATTGCATAATGGAATTGAAAAATATTGTGATGGATTGTATTTTATTACACTTGGCGTACATAATAAAGCACTAATAAATTTTAATGAAGCGGCTACAATTTTTAATAAAGCCAACAATGATAGTTTTCTTGCTTATTCTCATCTGGCCATTGCCAATTGTAATAAACTAAGCGGTAAAGAGGATGAAGCCATTGGTAGTTATTTAAAAGCCCTAACGTTGTTTGAAAAATTACAACAGCAACAAAACATAACCGTATGCAATGGAAATATTGCTGAAACCTATCTGCAAAAAAACGATATTCCCAATACGGTAAAATATTTAAAAGCAGCATTGCAGGAGGAGCCTTATGGCTCAAAGGTATATCTTGCCCTGTTACATTTTGAGGCTAATGTAATGGGCATGACAAATAAATTTGACAGCGCCATGCAGATAGATTATGCAGGCATTGCATTGGCTAAAAAAAATAATTTCCCCAATAAATTAAGCCCTTTTTATGATAACCTTGCCCGCTGTTTTGTAGAATTAAAAAATTATGACAGTGCGGAATTTTATTACAAAGAATGTATAGCAAGCGATAGCATTAATGGGAGGCTTCAGTTAATGGCAGATACCTATGCGCAAATGGTAAACCTTTATGGGTATAAAAAGGAACCAATAAAAATGATGGCGGTGGCAAAACATGCTTCTATACTTTGCGACAGCACACAATATTTACGAGGCAAATTGGCCATATACCAAGGCCTTAATAATTACTACGACAACTCACAGCAATGGCAAAAATTAAGCGTTGTTAAAGATTCTATCCAACAAATAAATAAACGCCTTCTCAATGAAGAAACGATTGCAAAAACGGCAAAGTATAATATAGAATATGAAACCAATAAAAAAGAACAGGTAATAGCAAAGCAGCAGCACGATTTACAACAAGCACGTTTGCTCACAGCTTTTGCAGGTATGGCTGCTATCTTACTTGGCTTAGTAATTATAAGTTTATATAGAAATTATAAAACAAAAAAATCGATAGCTGTAAATGCTGCTATACAACAACAAAAAGATGCCAATGTGCAGGCTGTATTTGAGAGTGAACAAACAGAAAGAATTAGAATAGCAAGAGACTTGCATGATAGCATTGGTCAAAAATTGTCAGTATTAAAAATGTATTTACATAATCGTGCAAACGATGCTGAAAAAACTCCTTTACTAATAGATGAAACTATACAGGAAGTGAGAAATATCAGTCACAACTTGTTACCCGAAGAATTGAATTTTGGATTTACAAATGCATTAAAAAGCGATATTGATAAACTTAATGAAGCCCATCATTTTAAAATAAATACCATTATTGAAGAAGATGATTATCAAAAAATATCTCTTCTCGCTTCTCTGAATATATTAAGGGTTTTTAGAGAGTTGTTGGGAAATCTTGTAAAACACAGTGAAGCATCAGAAATAGGAATTCATATTTTTATACTTAACAATAATTTTCATTTACAGATAAAGGATAATGGTGTAGGCATCAGTAAAAATGCAATTGAAGAAAGCAAAGGCATTGGTTGGAAAAATATATTTGCCAGAATAAATATGTTGAAGGGAGAAATAAAAATTTTACCCAATGTAGGTACAGGCAGTAACGTAGAAATTAAAATACCCATAGCATAATGGAAAAGATAAATATTTTGTTGGTAGATGATCACCGAATTATGCTTGATGGAATAGAAAGCATGCTGCAAAATTCTCAGTATAATATTGTAGGGTTATGTGCTAATGGAGAAGAGGCTTGGACTTGGATAAATGCCAATGAGGATAAAGTGAATATTGTAATAACCGATATAAGCATGCCCCTTATGAATGGTATTGAATTGTGCAAAAAAATAAAAGCAACTTATCATCACATTAATGTATTGATGCTAAGTATGTATAACAGCGCCGCCGCTGTAGATGAGGTATTGCAAGCAGAAGCAGATGGATTTATTTTAAAAAACGCAAGCAAAGTTGAGTTTATAAATGCACTTCATAAAATACAAAATGGCGGTACTTACTTTTCTCAGGAAATTATTCCATTTTTATACAAACAAATAATTGCAGAAAGAAAAAAAGAAATGGAACTTGGCGTACTTACCCAGCGGGAAAAAGAAATTTTAGAAATGATTGCGCTTGAATTTACAAGTGATGAGATAGCTTCCAAACTTTTTATCAGCAAAAAGACGGTTGATAACCATCGCACTAATATGCTTCAAAAAACCCATTGCAAAAGTACCATCGGCCTAGTAAAATTTGCTATCCGAAATGGCATTGTATCTTCATAATAGATGCAAATAGGTATATGTACCCATATTTTTTAAACACTTATACCCATTGCAAATTATTTACATAAAGTAGAGATTTGGTTTTTGTTATTAAAAATAACCTTCCATTTTTTAACTTTTAAAAACTCTTTATGAAAAAAATTTCTATTGCTGCAATTATCTGCATACTAATTTTATGTACATCATCTTCAATATTTGCACAGGCGCAATTGAGTGAGCAGGAACAAAGAATTCAATCTTCCTACATCACGGCTTTTAACCGTAACGCTTCTGCAGGTGAGGTAAATTATTGGAAAACACAGGGTAACCTCAGTATTCCACAATTACTTGCCAGGCACAAGGATTATATCAAAAATAATCCGGGCTTATGGGACGGTATTTTGAATGTGTCTTATACAGATGCTTTTGGAAGGCCTATCACTGATGGTGAGAAAAACTTTCACAAACAATACCCACGAACCTACTTTGAAATTGTAAATTCCCATATGGAATATTTAACTAAAAATCCTTCACTTTATGATGAAGTGATCACAAGATCTTATAGTAGGGCTTTGGGCAGAAATCCTACTAATGACGAATTAAAGTATTGGAGAGGGCAACCAAAAACCTCATTTATCTGGTTGTTTAGGGCCCACACTGAGTGGGCGGCTACACAAAGGAGAAGTAATGTAGCTGCTACGAGTGGGAGTCCTAGGGTGATCGTTTCGCCAGCTGTATTAAATCAGTTAAAATCAGCTGTTGCTGGTCTTGTTGCAGCCGGTGGAGGCAACTTGATTGGTCTTGATGGTAGCACATTGGTCGCAGCAGGTGGTGGTAATTTAGCGGATCCTGGTGGTGCCTACATGGTAGCAGCTGGCGGAGGAAATTAATTTTTTGATCTTCTTATAAAAAGTGGGCGGCCTAATACATAAAATTTTGGGGATTATTTTATATAGGCGGCTTGCCCAATATGATGGCAAATATAAAAGAGGCCTTCTCGCACTTAGGGGATGGCCTCTTTTGTTTTGCAATTGAATTCTCTACTTTCAACAAGTAGAAAATATGCTACTAAAAAACAGATTGCTGAAGTAAAATAGGCCTTGTAAAATTTGCTATACGCAACTGCTTTATTGTTTCGTAGGTATTTATACCTACGACAATTAAACATTAATCCCTATTGTTTTAAGTTACTATAAATCAGAGATTTGTTTTAATAATTTATTAAAAACGAAGCCGCTTGTTGTATTTTATTAATTCTACCCGGCCCCTCTTTTTTTAAATTATATATGTCAAAATATATAAAATTTAAAAAATTAAAACTTTCAAAAATGAAAAAGTTAACACTGATTTTTGCGGTACTTTTATTTTCAACTGTAAGTGTGTTTGCGCAAGCAAAAGGCGACCCATGGATAAAAAAATATTACAATGAAAGTTATAACAGAGAACCAACCCCTTTAGAATATAATATTAAAAATTACAATAACGGCAGCTGGAATAATTATGGAGAACTTGCAAGATATATTGGTGAATATCAAAAAAATATTGCTGCAAACAACCTTACATTTAAATTTTCTAAACCTGTTGGTAATAATAGTGTGGTAGTGGGTGTTTTTCAAAATGGAACACAATTGGCGGCCAGTTTAATTTCGCAAGATGGCGGCAAAGTAATTGCTGCAGGTGGTGGTAATATCATATCTGGTGGTGCCGGTAATGTGATAGCTGCGGGTGGTGGCAATGTGATAGCTGCAGGTGGTGGCAATATTGCAGTTTATCCTTCTACTAAAGGTGCAAATTTTGGAGGTTCATATACAGTTGCCTCAGCGGGTACAAAAGTTTTAAAAACATCTGGTACAGGTGCTATGATAATTAGGTAATCAATATTAACTGCAGGTTCCCATAAAAGGGAACCTGTTTTTTTTAAATTTTAATATCCGTTTGCCTTATCTTTAGTTGCAATAATTTTTCTGCTGATTTCTTGCACACAAAGCAGCGAAAAGTACAAGCCAGACTAAAATTTTACTATATAAAAGTGCAGGACTTTGTGATTTTTTAATTGATCAATCAGGAATTGATTATGTGGTTTTTCAGGAAAGTACAGCCATTGGAAAACCAATTTTTATTTCGGATATAATTTGTAGGGTTTGTTTGGTTCCTTAATTATGAGTGCATGTTTGAACCTATTAAGCAATAATAAGTGAGAACAATCCGTTTCTACCATTCATACCTACTTTTGGTATTGTAATGAAAAAGAAAATTAAATGATAAATCCTTTATTTAAAAATTATCATCAGGTATATTTTTTAAG
The DNA here is from genome assembly GCA_031424845.1 of Ferruginibacter sp. Lineage (GTDB taxonomy): Bacteria > Bacteroidota > Bacteroidia > Chitinophagales > Chitinophagaceae > Ferruginibacter. The sequence continues at coordinate 14,502 of JANPIF010000308.1, read as the reverse complement.
GATGAATTTTATATTAGCCTTTTATGAAAAAAATAATACTTCTTTGTGGAATAACTTTCTTATTCCATTCGGTGCATGCGCAACAGTCTTCTACTGAAAATTTACCAGGGGTAGAATCTATTCCCATGACCGCCCAAGATTCTTTAAGACAGTCTTTGGCAAATTTTAAAACGGCATTGGCAGACGTTAATAAACTTTTTGTTCGTAAGAGCGATAGTATGACTATAGTAATTACTGATATTGATTATGATAACAGCCATTTAACCCAACTAAAAACCGGTATAAAAAAATTAAAAAATGTACGCTCATTAGTTATGCGTTATGCCGGAACAACCGCTACAATGGATATTCTGTATAAAGGAAAACCTACAGATTTGTGGGACAATTTGCCGACTGCAACAAAATCATCTTTTAAAATTTCTGAAATAGGAGACAAGAATATTAAACTTGATTATAAACACAATTCACTCTAAAAGTGGGTGAAAACATTTTTGTTATTTATCTATAAAAGAACATTTTTTTAACTGCTGCAGAATATTATGGGTTGATTATTCTAAAATTGTTTTAGTAAAAAAATCCAGAGACTTGGAAAGAACCAAAAACTTAAAACTGACACTACATGAAATTTTCAACCAACATCATTGCCTTTTGCCTCTTATTAATTTCCTGCTCTCAAAACCCTGAAACTGCAAATGCCCAACAAAAAATTTCTCAATTTGAGCGGGCAGGACTTTGTGATTTTCTAATAGATAAAGCCGGCACTTATCATGCTGTTTTTCAGGAAAGCCCAGATCATGGAAAACCTGTTTTTATCTATTATTCCAGTTCTGCTAACAAAGGCGCAAGCTGGAGCAAGCCAGTTACTATCAGCAATGATAATACAGGAAATGGGTCTGGATATCCAAGAATATTACAGGATGGTAGAGGACAAATTTATGCCATATGGAAGCGCTATGGAAATACGGCCAGTAAATATCCTGTGGCCAGTGTGATACTTGATGGACCTGGAGGATATACAGCCGGTACGCTATTTTATAAAGTTTTAGGTGCTGGTGGATGGAGTAATGCCATCAAGCTTAATGAAATGGAGGAAACCCAAAACTCCTGGTTTGCAACCGTTTCTCCACAAGGAAATGTTCATATATTTTGGACCCAACCAAGTTGGGAAAGTGTAAAAAACCATTGGCTTACCTGGTACTACTGCGATTTTTTGAGAACGGTAACATTAAACGGTACTACACACTCAGCCTTTACCGATTTAAATACTCCTACTCCGCCAGCATATGCAGGTGGTGCGCCAGCCTCTAAAGAAGGAGTGTTAAGCATGAATGGCTACATAGATAAAGCAGGAGCAGTTCGTTTTATTTCTGAAGACGAACTTGATGGCGTACAACAAATACAATATTACGATGGTAAATCGCAACGGGTGGTTTACAGCTACCCAAAGTACAATGCAGGCAATACCTTTAAACATCCTCCAAAATTATTGGTAGATGAAAAGGGGCAGGACCATCTTGTTTTTAGGCCGAGTGCTGCAACGCTTGAAAGTGAGCAAATATGGGATATCAACCTGATCACCAATCAAACAAATGTATTGGCATCTATACAAAAGCAGGGTGTAAAAATAGTTGGCTTTCAGGCAAATCAAGGACCTAATGGAGCCATGGCTGTTACTTTTGAAGCAGGTACTTTATCCGGCAATACAGAAGCCTTTGGTTTGTATTATGCAAATGGCACCTGGAAAAATGTGGGGCTTACAAACAACGCATCAAAAGAAAAGTTCTTTTCAAAAGACTTTATTGGCCTTGGCGGCTACCGTACCAATATTTCTACGCTTACCAAGTACAACAGCGAGTTTGGAACTGTTGCTTATGATGGAGCAGGTCGCAAAAGTATGTTGATGACCATAGCAGCCTACTCAGTTGGGTTTGGTATTAGTAATCCATCTCTCGTTTTTATACCGATTGATAAATAATTTAAACTGCTTCAAAATGTGTACTGTTCAAACCATTTTTAAAAAGGTTTTAGGCCTCATTATTTTGCTGACATCGCACACATTTATTTTTTCACAAAGTATTGGAAACAGTGTTTCCATGGTGGGGGTAGATGGTAAGAAATATACCGGCGTAATAAAAAATATTACAAATGGGTGGTACCAGATTAAATATGATGATTATGATGCATTGCGTTGGTTTAAAGCAAACCAATTTGAGTTAACAATTGCTGGCAATAGCACTGGCACCGAACAGAATAATTTAACCGGGAAAGGAGTAAATTTTATTGGTACAGATGGAAAAACATATACAGGAATTGTACAGGAAGTGCAAGGAAATAAATACAGAATAAAATATGACGGGTACGATTTTGAAAGCTGGCTCGATAGAGATCAGTTTTCCATCAATACTGTTAGAAATATTGCTACAAATACAAATGTAAATACGAACGTAAAGCAACCGGAAACATTTAATACAAATATCAATGCCGCTGCTGCACTAAAAAACATATACAATTTTGGAAATAGTAAAGGTTGGAGTTCCCCTTTATATGAATCAAAATACAACAGCTTTACACAAAATTTATCAGCCGACCAATTACAGTCATTGGTTGCAGTGTTACAAAAAGCAAATACATTATCTGCACAATTCTTTGCATTAAAATCGTTGCTTACTGGCGACAGTTATGAAACTGTTACGAATTTTATTACACAATTAAATGATCATGATGAAACTTATCAACAGGAAAACTGTTTAGTTACAAACATGCGCTCCATTATACAACAGTGGCAGTTTTCCTGTTCCGTAACAGTGCTACAAACTTATTTAGCTGACCTCTGCCCAAGGTATGCATGGGAAGTAAAACAAATTGCCAACTACGATAAAGTAGCTACAGATCTTACTTACCCAATGGCCGTACAACAAAAAGAATTGTTAGAAAAATATGGCGGCGTTGCTACAATAAGAGGAGATGTTTCAGGTAAGCCAATAGGAATCATTGGCGGATTGAACGAACTGGTGGGGGCTATTGTTGGAGTAAATTTTTATGCACAAGAAACTACAGGGGAGCCACTATCAGATGTTTTTTCTAAAATGAGAAACCAATTAGATAGAGGGATAAATATGCCGTTATTAATTGGTTTTACTGGCAGTACAGACCGTCACTTTATTCTAGCACTTCGTTATCGTAAAACAAATAGTGGTCATCAATATTTAATTTATGACCCATGGGAAGGTAAATGCGATTATGTAAGTGAAACCGCCATCATGCAAGGTTCCATTGAACCTTTAATGAGCGGCACAAAAATTACTTTAGATTATTATTATCCTGTAAATTAACAATTATGAATATTAAAACAACTGCATTTGGCCTTTTCATTCTTATGATTTCTTGTAATGAGAAAAAGGACAGTAATGAAGAAGCATTAAAATCATTAAATGAACAGTCATTAAAATGTATTGCTATTATGAATAAAGCCGAGGCTTTAAAAAACCAGGCTATCAGTACAAATAATACAGTGGAAATAGCTACTTACCAAAAAACTATTGATAGTGCAGCAAGGGAAAATGCAAAAATTGGGCAACAGATTATGGCCCTTCCATCAGAATAATTAAATGCAAACAGGGGATGAATTTAAATAGTCTCTTACAACTGCTAAAATGTTTTTCAGAACCTATGTTTTTACATAGTTAAGTTGTAAGCTTTAAGCGTGAGGGATAAAAAAATTTTAATAAATCGCATAATGACCATAGACATTTAAATTCAAAATCGTTTGTTTAAATAAATTATAACGGTTGGAAACCAGCTCATTTTTATGGTAAATTAATATCTATCATACTGTCCTAAATTTCCATATAAAAGATAGAAGGTGAAGGATCGTGCAGTTACAATTTCGCATCTCTCGTGTTTTTCTGCACAGCAATGGCTGCGAATAAACTTAGTACAAAAGCCATGGCATAAAATCCCTTTTCACTTTTTAAAAGATCTGCATTCCACAAACCTATGGTGAGTAATACAATAGATGTAAGTGTACTAAACCATGCAAGTCCATAATAAATATTTGTTACGGGTATTCCTTCCAACCTATCTCGTACAGCTTTTTGTACAGAGATGGAAGCAAATAAACCAAAAAGTAAAACAGTGAAATAATAACCCTTTTCATTGAGTTGCATATCTGCATTAAAAAGCCCTATAATGAAAGCAACAATGCCTATAAGCAAGGTAGCCCACGATGCTGCAACAAATGCAGGAGATGGTTGATTTGTTTGGGTTTGTTCTGTCGGTAATTGTTCCATAAAATAATTTTTATAAAACAAATATCTTGTGGTTACACAACAACACTTTTGACAATAATCAAATACCAATAAAATAATTGTTAAACCTTACTTCTTATCCTACTTAATGTTTCTTGTGATATGCCTAGATATGCAGCTATTTGCCCAAGTGGTACACGTGTAAGTATATGCGGTGTTTGATGTAATAAGTTTTCGTAGCGCTCCGCCGCAGTTTTAAATTGGCTATTTATAAACCGCTCTTCCAGCCTTATATAATATTTTTCATAAACTATTCTTACGAGTCTTTCTGTTTCGTGAAATTTGTCAAACAGGCCTTGTATTTTTTCTTTGGGTATAGCCCACACAGTGCTATATTCCAAAAACATAATATTTTCTACAGCCGCTTCTCCAGTAATAAAACTATGAAAGGATGTTACAAAATCATTTTCAAAGCCAAACCAATGTGTAATTTCTTTTCCATCCAAATTATAAAAACCTCTGAGGGCTCCACGTTCAATAAAATACAAATAGCGACAAACATTTCCCTCCTTGAGTAATAAATCATTTTTATAAAATTCCATTTTCACAAAACACTCCTCTAATGCTTCTTGCGCAGCCAAGCTCAAAGCATAATAATTATTTATATGGTTAAAAAAAGATTGCATTGTTTTGTGAAAGTTCTAATAAAGATGAGTTTTTATTATTTTTAAACAGAAACTTTTTTATCATAGAAAACGTAAGTACATTAAAATTTTATTAAAAAGAGTATTCCATATTCTATCTTCATTATTTTGTTAGCAACATTGTTTACAGGCTGCGCTTTTAAAAGTGTTACCCGAAGTAAAAACATCACTTATTTACCATCTGATTTAACCAATAATAAATCTGCACAAACACTTAATATTTTTTCTCCTAAAAAAAGTGCTGATCTAAAGAATGTTTTAATTTTTGTACATGGTGGTAACTGGAACTCCGGCAAAAAAGAACTGTATTCGTTTTTTGGAAACCGATGGGCAAGAAAAGATGTATTGACTGTAATAATAGATTATCCTAAAAGCCCAAAAGCAAATTACAATGAAATGGCTGCCGATGTAGCCATAGCAGTTAAATGGGTAAAAGAAAACATTAAAAAATATGGTGGCGATCCGGAGAGGATATTTATTTCCGGTCATTCCGCAGGTGGTCATTTAGCCGCATTGGTTGGTAGTAAAAAAGATTATTTTTCTGCACTTGGTATGAGCAATCCATTAAAGGGAATAATTTTAATAGATGCTGCGGGGCTTAATATGTATGGCTATTTAAAAGAAGAAGCATTTGAAACAGGCAATACATACTTAAACACTTTTACCAACGATCCGGTTATTTGGAAAGCAGCTTCTCCCATTTATTTTTTACACAACAATATGCCGCCTATGCTAATTTACCGTGGCAGCAAAACCTACAAATCAATTGAAGTAAGCAACGAAAAATTTGTAACAGCTTTAAAAGAATTTGTACCCCAACCAAACTACACTGTTTTAAAAGGGAAAAAACATGTGCCAATGATAACCCAATTTTTTAACAGCTCTAATAAAAGGTATGCTGAAATAATAACCTTTATGAAACAATAGAAGATTTTTCAACCTCTACAATATTCTCTTTATTACTATCATCTTCATTTCCGGTTATAAATTCTTCTACGCTTTTCTTTTATACTTCTCTTGATGTCTTTTTCTCCTTTAAAATGCTTTCATAGTACCTTTACCAAATATTAATAAATACAATACATCATGAGCCAAACCATTGAAGGCAAAATATCTTTCATTAACCACGAAAAAAAATATGCCATGATAGAATATGAAGAGGGCAACAAAAAAAAGACTGTTCGGGCAAGTATAGATGAAGAGGCGCAAAAAAAAATGAAGGAAAAGAATCTTATCAAAAAAACGCATCATTTTATGGTGGGAGATGTGGTAAGTTTCCAAGTAAAATTATCTGACCGTGGTGATAGAATGATGGCTAGTGGAACTGAATTTTTATACAACAATGCTTTGGATGTACTCATCAACAAAAGTTTTGTGAGCAATAAATTTATTGGATATTTAAAAATGGTAGATGACAAGTATTTTGTAAAAGAAATAGACAGTTATTTATTTTTTCCAGTTCCATTTTCCCCATGGCAAATTGTACCTGCTGAACTGGATTTGAATGAACAGGTGCATTTTTCTTTAGAGAATGTAAACAAGAAAGAAAAGATTTTTGCTTATTTATTTAACAACAAATACATTCCAGAATTTGAACAGGCAGTAAAACTATTCAAAGCTAAAACACCTATTTCTGCGGAAGTTTTTAAAATATCTCCCCATAGTATTTATCTAAATATTATTGGCGAAAAAATACAAGCTAAAATTGCATTTGAAGAAGGAATAAAAACAGGCGACAAAATAAATGTCGTCATATCTTATTTAGGAAAAAATAAAATAGCTGTTGTAAAAGCAAATGAAAACAATGAAATATCTTAATTATAATACGGGCTTATCATTAAGTAAACTACCACCCCACTTACCGCTACAAAAAACCAAACAGGCCAGGTAATTTTTACGAGCTTGCGGTGTTTGTCATACTCACCCGTTAATGCACGATATGCAGTAAATAATATAAAAGGAAGTATAATTCCTGCCAGTGGAATGTGAGTAATCAATAAAATGTAATAATATACTCTTGTACTTCCTGCCATAACAGTTTCGTTTAAACTCAATACTCCATCATGGTCTATATCCCCGTACTTTGTTTCTCCTGCAAATAAATGATGACAAATATAACTTAGTAAAAAAAGCACTGATAAAACAATGGCTGTTATCATTATTTTTTTATGCGTTTCGTAGTTTTTATTTTTTGCTGTAATTAATCCAGCAACTAAAAGTATTGCCACCAGCGAATTTATTATTGCATTAAATGTGGCAAACACATGTACATTAAATGGAAAATCTAACGTAAGTTTTACTCTGCTCAATACTGCTACAGCTACAAATACAATGATAGAAACTGTCCATATAAATATTTTTGCTTTGCCATCATTTTTTTCGAGAGAAGGTTGTAACATTAGTATTTGGGTTTAAATTTTTTATTTTTGTTTAACAGTGCTGACACTAAAATGATGAGTGCAATAGCTACAAAAATTACAGGAAGAATTGGAATAAAATCTCTAAATACCGAAGGCGCTTTTTTATTTCTCTCCAGCATAATGGTAGGTATATCTTTGGCAAGCTGGGAAAGTTTAACTGTATCAAAACCATTGTACCATCCACGTATTACACGACTGGTATCCAATAAAAAAAAGTTTTCTGTATGTGGAAATGCAGTATCGGCACCCACATCTGCTACATTTGCTTTCATCTCTTTTATAGCGAAATCGTAAATGTCTTTTTTGTCGCCATTTACAAACCACCAGCTATCATGGTTTGCTTTATACTTATCTGCAAACGCTCTAAGTTTAGGTACACTATCACGCTCTGGATTAATACTGATAGATAAAAATTGTACAATGCTGTCATTTTTAATATAAGAATCTTGCAGCCTTTTCATATTTCGTGCAAGTCCCGGGCATATGCTTGGGCAACTTGTAAAGAAAAAATTTACAACTAATATTTTCCCTTTGAGGTCATCTAAGGAAACTTTCTTTCCTAACTGATTTGTAAACTGGATATTTCTCACTTTGTGCCATACCGTATCCGTTACAATTTTGCCATTTTTGGTAGAAGAGGTTACATCATCAAAAAAAAATCTACGGGGCATTGTTACCGCATCTTTGCTAAAATATTTTACCATCCAGTAACCTGTCATGGGTAGCATAATGGCAAGCAATAATGCAAGAATGGCTCTTTTATTCACGATATTATTTTATAAATATTAATGCACTTCGAAGAGGCGCAAAGATAGTTTAACTAAAAAAGATTACGGTATAAATGAAAATAAAAAACCACCATTTTACAATGATGGTTTTAAAATTTCTTGTTTCGAAAATTATTTTCTATCCCCTTCTTTTACAGGAGCAGTTTGTACTTTTTCAATGCTTGGTCTGCTACCGGCATTTGTATTACGCATTTCTTTCCAACTATTACCATCCCACAAAAAAGCAATGATAAACCATACAAAAAGTACCAATGGCACTGTAATGGTCATTATCATATTTCTTACTTCATCTCCCAAGTGCATAAAAACAGATACAATATAATACGCTTTTAAAAGCGTTAAAATACCAATCACAATTTTTGTAAGTAATATAACTGTATGAGATAAGTCATCTGCTTTTAAATATAAAAAATAACCTAAGGCAAGTTCTATAATTGTAAGAAAAGATAATACCCAAAATATTTTCCAAATGCGCCCTGTTCCTTCAGAATGTTGCGGTGCATGTGTAATTTCCGGTGAAATAGTATGTTGACTCATAATTTGATGTTAGATGTTAGAAATTAGATGTTAGACAATTTTAAACCAACATCGTTTTAATAATAAACTTTCCTTAATAATTGTAATAATACTTTTATACCAGATAAAAACAAAGGAATACAAATACCCATACAAGATCTACAAAGTGCCAATATAACCCAGCTTTTTCTATCATTTCATAATGACCTCTTTGATCAAAATGACCAAGTTTAGTTTTTATGTACATGATAATATTGATAACCACCCCACTTAGTACATGGAAACCGTGAAAGCCTGTGATTCCAAAAAAGTAACTTCCGAATGCAGGACGGCCCAGGTTGGTAGCGTGTATTTCAGAATTGCTAATCATATTTATCAATTCAGTATTACTCATTGCTGAAGTGTTGTGCGCTACTTCTGTACCACTATGATGTAAGGTTGATGCTATATTTACCAATTGATCGTGCGGTGTTTTTTGCAAAGCTGCCACCATTGCATTGTGTTCCAAAGGTAATCCCCATGGGTTTGAACTTGCAGTAGTTGGCAGTACAGACATTGTTCCATCATTTAATAAAGTTACATGCTCTCCTGTAAGCAAATGCGTCCACTCCCAAGCCTGACAAGCTAGAAAAGCTGCTCCTCCAATAATTGTTAATATCATGTATTTTTCTACACCCTTTCTGTTCATGTTATGGCCTTCATGCACAGCCAATACCATTGTAACAGAACTAAAAATTAAAATAAAAGTCATTAAACTTACAAATGCCAAAGGCAAATTTGCATGGCCCGCAAATGGGAAAGAATTAAAAACCTTATTAGGATCTGCCCAGTCATTTACACTAAACCTAATGGTACCATAACTAATAAGAAATGCACCAAATGTAAATGCATCACTCATTAAAAAGTACCACATCATTACTTTACCATAACTGGCGTTAAACGGGCTTCTGCCACCGTTCCACCATTTTGTTCCTGCGGGTATTGTTGTTGTCGACATAATAGTATTTAGGATTTGACCTGAGTATATTTTCTATTCATAAAAAATATACTAATTTATTTTAAACCTTTATTTTATCATTAATAAAAACACCAAAAGATATATCCAAAGAATATCTACAAAATGCCAGTAAGTACTCATTAATTCTACAGGTACAATACTGTAATTTCTTACATTACTTCTAAATGCTTGCAAACACATTACTATTAAAGTAATTACTCCTCCAATAACGTGTGCGGCATGCAAACCCACAATTACATATAAGAATGAATAAGACACATTGCCCTCCAATTTTATTCCATTATCCCATAATTGTTGAAAACCTACTACTTGTAATACAATAAATATTGATCCCAGTATTAAAGTAGCCGTCATTAATAATCTGTAGCGACTCATCATTCGCTTTTTAAAAGAACTTTGGGCCATCATGATGGTTATGCTGCTTAAAATTATAGCTGCAGTACTATACCAAAATGCCAATGGCAAATCAAAGGTTTGCCAGTTAGCTTGATTTCTTTTCACAATGTAAGCACTAGTAAGCCCTGCAAACATCATTAATATACTTCCTATACCTACCCATAAAGTAAATTTATGTGGATGTATTTTGGTATTCTTTTTTTCCATCGCCACAGTTGTAGTGTACATATTATTATAATTATTGAGTACCAGTAATTACTAATCATTATTATGATTGCTATACATTATAATCATAATTTTATTTTCATTGATTATAATTATAAGACATTCTTTATTTCATTAGCAAAATAGCACATCATTTTATTAGCTAATGACTTTATCGGCCCATAATGCCAAAAACACAATCATCAAATAAAAATAAGAACTAAACATTACTTTTCTTGCTGAGGCCTTATCCATTTTGATGAACAAAACTACACTCATATATAACATCCACAAATTACATCCCAGCAAAATCCACATACTTGTAGCACCGGCTATGTGATAGAAATATGGAAGTATTCCAATGGGTATCATCATAGCACTATACATAATAGTCTGCAGCGCTGTAAATTTTGTAGGTCCTTTATCTGCCGGTAATAATTTAAACCCTGCTTTGCTATAATCTTCGTGCGCCAACCAGGCAATTGCCCAAAAATGAGGAAATTGCCAAATGAACTGGATGCCAAAGAGAATCCAACCGCCAATGTCAAAATTATCAGTTGCAGCTACCCATCCAATTAAACAAGGTAATGCTCCCGGTATTGCACCTACCAATACTGCTATAGAGTTTACTTTTTTTAGCGGTGTATAAATAAAACCATAAATAAATAAACTTGCTAGCCCTACCAAAGCACTGTTCAAATTAAAGAAATACCACATCATTCCTACTCCAACTGCTCCCGTAATAAAAGCAAACATATAAGCTTCATTTATGCTCATTCTGCCGCTAGCTACAGGTCTCTTTGCTGTACGAAGCATTAATGCATCAGTATCCTTTTCCAATGCCTGGTTAATAGTATTTGCAGAACCTGTAATACACAAACCTGCTACAAAAAGTAAAAGAACTGATATTAATGTATGCCTTGTGTAAATATCTTCATAAGGCGCTATTAAAAAACTAACTACTGTACTAAACACAACCATAAAACTCAGTGTGAATTTTATTAGCTGAAAATAATCTTTCACTTTGCTTGCCAGCGCAAAAGATTTTGATCCAGCTATCGTTGTATTTTCTTCCATTTTATTTTAAAATCCCAAACCAATTTTATTTCCTCATTTGCATATATGCAAACTGTTTCATTTGCCTATTGCTTAATGTTTCTCTTCATCATCCCCCACTGGAACGTCTTGCATTATAAAATCTTTTCCGTCTTTACTTTCTTTTGCATAATCGTATGGCCAACGGTGTACTTCAGGTATTTCACCAACCCAGTTACCGTGCCCTGGTCTTATAGGTGTTGTCCACTCTAATGTTGTAGCATTCCATGGGTTCATAGTTGTTACTTTTCTTCCTTTCCAAATGCTGTAGAAGAAATTAATAACAAATAATAATTGTGCAGCAAATACTACCATGGAAACTATACTGATAAACTCATTAAGCCCACCAAACATTTTAAATGATTCCCAGTTTGAAAAATCATAATATCTACGTGGCATACCTGCAAGACCTTCGTAATGCATTGGCCAGAAAATTAGATAAGCTCCTACGATGGTAATCCAAAAATGAATATAAGAAAGTGTGTTATTTAAAAATCTTCCAAACATTTTAGGGAACCAATGGTAAACACCTGCAAACATTCCAAAGAACGAAGCCACACCCATTACGATGTGAAAATGCGCAATTACAAAATATGTATCATGCAAATGAATATCTAATGCAGAGTTTCCAAGAAAAATACCTGTTAAACCACCACTGATAAATAAACTTACAAAACCAATAGCGAACAACATTGCGGGAGTAAAACGAATATTTCCTCTCCATAAAGTAGTAAGCCAGTTAAATACCTTAATGGCTGATGGCACCGCAATTAATAATGTGAGTAATACAAAGAAAGCTCCTAAGAATGGATTAAGCCCCGTTACAAACATATGATGCGCCCATACCAAAAATGCAAGAATAGTAATTGCGAACAAAGAACCAACCATTGCCATGTAGCCGAAAATTGGTTTACGGCTGTTAACAGATAAAATTTCTGATGACATACCCATGGCAGGTAATAAAATTATATATACTTCTGGGTGACCAAGAAACCAAAATAAATGCTGGAATAAAATAGCACTTCCGCCTTCGTTTGGTAATACTTTTCCTGCCACAACTATATCACTTAAAAAGAAACTTGTTCCTAAATTTCTATCAAATAATAACAAGATAGCTCCTGACAATAATACAGGGAAGGAAAGTACTCCTAATACAGCTGTAAAGAAGAAAGCCCAAATTGTTAATGGCATTCTCGTCATGCTCATACCTTTCGTACGCATGTTTAAAACTGTAGTAATATAATTTAAACCTCCAAGCAAAGAAGATACAATGAACAATGCCATACTCACTAACCACAAATCCATTCCTATTTTACTGCCAGATGACGCATCTCCTAATGCACTTAATGGAGGGTAAATTGTCCATCCGCCGCTTGCAGGACCAGTTTGTACAAATAAAGAAGACATCATAACTACCGAAGCCATAAAGAAGAACCAATAGCTCATACAGTTAAGCAATGGCGAAGCCATATCTCTTGCACCTATTTGCAATGGAATAAGAAAATTTGAAAAAGTCCCACTTAAACCTGCTGTAAGTACGAAAAACACCAAAATAGTACCGTGCATAGTTACTAATGCATAATAAAATTCAGGTTGAAGTTTTCCACCTTTAGCCCAATGGCCCAACAAATCTTCTAACCATGGGAAAGTACTATTAGGATAACCCAATTGTAAACGGAAAACAACTGAAAACAATCCTCCAATTATAGCCCAGATTATTCCCGTTACTAAAAATTGTTTTGCAATAGTTTTATGATCAAGACTAAAAACATATTTAGAAATAAATGTCTCTTGATGATGTTGTTCGTGATGTGCATCGTGATGGGTATCGTGCTGAACCACTGCCTCATTCAATGTTATTACGTTGCTCATTATATTGTATTTTTAAGCTTTTTTTTAATTTTTTACAGGTAAAACTGCTGCCAAAGTTTTTGTAGTGTCTGTTGCAGCTTTTGTTGGATCTTTCTCAGGGAATAACGTGTAATATTCCGGCTTCTGCTCATCTATCCATTTTTTATAATCTTCGGGTTTATCTACAACAATAACACCTCTCATAGAAAAGTGATTTGCTCCACAGATTTGATCACAACTTATTTCATACACAAAATTTGGGTTACCAGTGCGCACTTTCATTTCTTCTGTGGTATATTTTGGCGTAAACCAAAGTGTAGTTGGAATACCTGGCACCGCATCCATTTTCATTCTAAAATGAACAAGACCTACATCATGTATTACATCTTGCGCACCTATTACTAACTTTACAGGTATGCCTACAGGTAAATGCATTTGAGTAGTATGTAAATCATCTAAGCTGTTAATATCTTCAAAATCTACACCCAATACATTACCTGATGGTTTGTTGTATAAACGATAGTTCTTTTTTCCAAAAATGTTATCCTTACCAGGATACCTCATTTCCCATGCAAATTGATGACCTGTAATTTCTACAGTAATTGCATTGTCTGGTGGATTACCTGTCATTTTAAACCAGTTTATTAAACCAAATACAACCAATACCGTTAGAAAAATGGCTGGTACTGTTGTCCATAAAAGTTCGAGCTTAGTATTGTGTGGAAAGAAGAAAGCTTTTTTGCCTTCTTTCTCTTGGTATTTAAAGGCGAACCAAAATAATAAAATTTGTGTGAGAACAAATATTACACCTGTTACTCCAATGGTTAAATAAAGCATGAAATCAATTTTCTCCCCTTCTACAGATGCAGATCCTTGTGGAAAAAGTGTTTTCTTAAAAAACCATTCGTTGCATACATATACACCTATTAAACCTAATATTAAGAAGGCAACAAGCAAAAACCCGTTTATTTTATTATTTTGTTTCCGAGTTTTTTCTTCTCCCTTTAATACACTCACATATTCACTTGCCTTTGCAATCTGAAATATGACTATAAAAACCATTATCACAATAGCCAATATAAATAAGTCTTTCATATCTGTTCTTTATTTTTTATTGTCGATCAATTTTATTACCAACAATCATTTTCTCTATTAAAACTTCTTACTGATTCCGAAATAATTACAACTCTAATTATGTATGGTGTATCATACTTTCTTTTAGGAACGGGTGGTTTTTTGCAAGCAGTGAATGTTTAGTTAAAT
>JANPIF010000307.1:0-2920 GCA_031424845.1 Ferruginibacter sp. | reverse complement strand
TAAAAATATTCGGGCTGCAAAGGTGAGGTTTTTTTCTGAATTATCCAACTTAGATGCTGAAGAAGTATAAAATGCATAAGGTTCAAAAGATTTTGCACTATCCTTCCAAAATGCAGCTAAGGCTTCGTAAGCTTTAATTTGCTGGGAAGCAATATCGCCACGACTAATGTTATTCTCTAATTTAGAGAGCGTAATTGATTGATTAGGAGAAAGTTTTGCTTTTTCTAAACTTATAAACTGTTCAACATCAAATATTTTTTGGGGCATAACTTCTTTGGCAGAAACAGCGATATCTTTTTTATTGCTTACTGTTCTACCAAAAACAAAAAGTAAAATAATTATAAAAATGCCGGAAAATACTATAATAAATTGCTTCTTCAATATATAAATTTTGAAAAGCAAAGGTACATTAGTCTTCCGTATCTGCCTCTACTTTTGGCTCCACTTTTATATCTGCATTTTTTATGTCCTTCATAAACTCTTTAGAAGGTTTAAAAGCAGGAATAAAGTGCTCGGGTATAGCTACTGCTATGTTTTTCTTGATGTTTCGGCCAATTTTTGCAGCTCTCTTTTTGACTATGAAACTACCAAAACCACGAACGTAAAGGTTTTCGCCAGAGGCGAGAGAGGATTTTATTTCTTTAAACATAGTTTCCAGTGTAACTAACACATCAACTTTTGGTATTCCTGTCTTGTCAGAAATCTTATTTATTAAATCTGCTTTTCTCATAAAAATGGATGTTAAAAATGAAAGCTACGAATATATATTAAATAAAACAAAATATATCAATAGCCATCAATAAGGTACTTAAAAGAATACTTTTGCGAATATCAATGATGAGCGTTAGAAATAGAAACTTTTTTACACAAAATTTAATGTTGTTTAACGCCAAACACAATACCAGATCTATGCCGTGGAAGGGAGAAAAAGACCCCTATAAAATTTGGCTTAGTGAAATTATTTTACAGCAAACAAGGTTTGAACAAGGACTAGCTTACTACAATAAATTTATTAATAAATACCCCAGGGTTGAATTATTGGCGCTAGCAGAAGAAGATGAAGTTTTCAAATTATGGGAAGGTTTGGGTTATTATTCCCGTTGCAAAAATCTGATTACATCTGCAAGAATAATTGCATTTGATTTTAATGGAATTTTCCCTAATGAATATGATGATATATTAAAATTAAAAGGCGTTGGTAATTACACAGCTGCAGCTATTGCTTCATTTGCATATAACCTGCCCTATGCTGTAGTAGATGGAAATGTACTGCGGGTTATTTCAAGGTTTTTTGCAATTGATACTCCCATAGATTCTACTGAAGGTAAAAGTTTTTTTAAAGCATTGGCTCAAAGCCTTTTGGACACTGCATCTCCGGCATTGTATAATCAAGCTATTATGGATTTTGGTGCCACTATCTGCAAACCACAATTGCCTTTATGCGAAACCTGTATTCTAAAGCAATCATGTACTGCATATAAAAAAAATATTGTAAAAGAGTTACCAGTAAAAGAAAAGAAGCTAATAAAACGCTGCCGGTATTTTTACTATATCATTGCCGAATACAATGAAAAAATTTATGTAAAAAAAAGAATTGCAAAAGATATATGGCAAAATTTATGGGAGTTTATTTTGGTAGAAAAAAATGAAAAAATACTTATTGATAGTTTTATAAACAGTGAGGATTTTAAGCTTTTGTTTCCAGAGGCGAAAAACAATATAGTTACAACCAATTTTTACAAACAGCAACTTACCCATCAAACAATAGAGGGTACATTTATTTATGTAAAATGTAGAAAACCATTAAAAGATAATTCATACACGTCAGTATGTAAAACAGCTATTTCTTCGCTAGCATTTCCCCGGTTTATCACCAATTTCTTTGAAAAAAATACAGATTTTAAACTGTAAAACTTTTTTATAAAATAAATGTATCTTTAAAATTGAATTAGATTGGCAAAAAATATTTTAAACAATAGAAATTATGAGAGGAGTAAATAGGGTGATGCTTATAGGTAACCTGGGTAAAGATCCTGATATGCAATTTTTAGAAGGAAATATTGCAGTGGCAAAATTTTCTTTAGCTACTACAGAAGCATATAAGGACAGAAGTGGAAGACTTATTTCTCAAACAGAATGGCATACGATAGTTTTATGGAGAGGACTTGCAGAACTTGCACAAAAATACTTGCACAAAGGTAGTTTGGTGTATGTAGAAGGACGTTTAAAAACTCGTAGTTGGGAAGATAAAGAAGGAAACAAAAAATTTGCTACAGAAATAGTAGGAGACAATTTAATAATGTTAGATAAAAGAGCTGATGGTACAATGCCCGGCGGAGTGGATGAGCCAAATTTTACAGAAGATGATGTGCCGCCTCCAATAGATGATTCGGGTAATGAGAGGTTACCTTTTTAAGGAATGGTTTTTGTGCATGCACATAAATATTGTTTACATAAATATTTTGTTTTGGAATATCATTCGGTAATGGCAAACTTTAATTTGCCCCTACATTTTTTACAAATTGTGCCCGCAGTTACTGGTGTGCTTATTTTTACAGCCATCATATTATTTATACTTTCTTTTTTGGTAGCCGGAAGCGAAGTTGCTTTTTTTTCGCTTAATCAAAAAGATATAAACGTACTTAAAACTCGCCAACAGCCTTCATTTAGGAGAATAGTGATTTTACTGGAGCAGCCAAAAACTTTGCTGGCATCTATGCTTATCACCAATAGTCTTGTAAATATTGGGATCATACTTATTTCAAACATTTTAATAGATGACTGGCTTACTTCATATGCGTTGTATTTTTGGCCAAAGTTTTTAATAAAAGTTGTTTCTGTTACATTTTTGATTTTGCTTTTTGCAGAAGTATTGCCAAAGGTTTGGGCTACTCATAATAAAATTTGGTTTGCTTCTTCT
>JANPIF010000306.1:0-3248 GCA_031424845.1 Ferruginibacter sp. | reverse complement strand
AAAGAAGAAAGTAAAAAATTGTCTTACCCTGTTTGTGTTCGTACAGAAGGCATTGCACCCTCTCAATATGGTACAAAAGGTTTGGTTGATAAACGCCTCGCAGAAATGGAAGAAAAATACGATCTAAAATCTGATGCAATGCAAGATGGTTTTGGTGAAGAAGGTGAAGATGGAGAAAGCAATGAAGACCAAGTGGAAGAAACAGATAATGAAACTGATGAAAGGCAAGAAGATTTTTAGAGTATAATTCCCTTTTATTACTTTTTACTTTAAATTATTAAACGGTCAGCCTTAGCTTGTAGAATGCGGGGTAGTTTATAACAACGCGTTCGACAAGCTCAACCGGACAGCCAAGTAAAATCCCCCTTTTTTATTCCCCTAAAAATGCGCAAAACCTGTATCATCATCGTTGGAGCAACTGCAAGTGGCAAAACAGATATTGCGATAGAAATTGCAAAATATTTTAATACTGAAATAATCTCTGCTGATAGTCGGCAGTGTTTTAAAGAACTAAATGTAGGCGTTGCAAAACCAAGCGAATCTCAGTTAGCTTCTATACCACATCATTTTATTAACTCACACAGCATACACGAAAATTTTTCTGCGGCAGATTTTGAAAGGTATGCACTTGTAAAAATTGAAAAAATTTTTGAAAAAAATAATGTAGCTGTAATGTGCGGTGGTACAGGGCTGTACATAAAAGCATTTACAGATGGGTTAGATGATATTGCAGAAACAGATGTAATTATTAAAAATGAAATATCAGCAAATTATAAGGAGCATGGAATTGAGTGGCTGCAAAACCAAATAAAAAAACTTGACCCACTCTTTTATGAGCAGGGAGAAATACAAAATCCTTACAGGTTAATGCGAGCTTTGGAAGTATTTATGACCACAGGACAATCAATTATTGCGCAGCAAAAAAAAATAAAAAAAAAACGGGATTTTAATATTATAAAATTAGGGTTAGATGTACCAAGAGATATTTTATATGAAAGAATAAATAATAGAGTAGGGGTTATGTTTGAAAATGGATTAGAAGAGGAAGTAAAAAATTTAATTCCTTATAAATATCTGAATGCATTGCAAACAGTGGGATATAGAGAATTATTTGATTATTTTGAGGGTACTATTTCTTTAGAAAAAGCGTTTGATTTAATTAAACAAAATACCCGGCACTATGCAAAACGGCAATTGACCTGGTTTAAAAAAGATGCAGAAGTGCTATGGCTACCACCTACAATAATAATCGAAGAAATAAAAAAATTGAATCTGTCTAATTAAAATTTTACTCCAATAGTAGCTGCAATATTTCCTCTTTGTTGATTTATGGCTGCATATACATTTTGCGCATTTTGTAATCGGTATGGAATGTCAAAATCTTTAGAAACCAAATGCACATAAGTAAGGTCAATAAAAAATCCTTTGTTTCTATAACCTAAGCCACCACTCATAGTAACCATGTTTGCTTTTGATGGAGCATCTTTATACGGACTGCCATAATATCCAAAGCCTAACCTTCCCATAATTGTATTAAATTTTACTTCGCCCCCCAATCGTAAGTTTACATTGCCTTTGTAAATATCTTTTACAACCCCATTTAATTGTTTGAAATATGCTTGTTGATCTACAGTGGGTTGTTCTGCATCGCTGCTAAAACGACTTCCTTTATGGTTTACATATTCGATATCTGCCGATATAAAACCTCGTTGCTTTGTTACATCTTCAACTTCTCTAAACACATAAGATCCACTGGCAATAAGCCTTAATGGTGTAGATTGAATGTACCTGGCCTCGCCACGTTTACCTTCAGTAAATAAATTAGAGGAGGCTTCAAAACTTTTCGCCGGATTTTCCAATTCAGTTTTTAAAAAACTTTGCCGAGAATCTTTTAGCGACAAATACGTAGGTGTATGTATTGCCAATCCTAATCTTATATATTCTT
This sequence comes from Ferruginibacter sp., assembly GCA_031424845.1. GTDB lineage: Bacteria > Bacteroidota > Bacteroidia > Chitinophagales > Chitinophagaceae > Ferruginibacter. The sequence continues at coordinate 1,303 of JANPIF010000306.1, read as the reverse complement.
TGGGACGAAATATGATACCAACTTTTGCATTAATTCCTGCTCCGGATGTCTTAAAATTATCATTAAAAGAAAATGATTTAAAATTATTGGTTGTGTTGGAAGATGTATCATTCTCTGAGAATAAAGTGTTGCTTTCATAGCTTACAATTGGAATACCGACCGTAGCGCCCCATAAAAATTTTTCGCCATCATTACCTGCAAAGCTAAAACCAAGTTCGTACATTCCACCTTTGGTAGTTTTAATCATTTCTTGCATCAAGGCCTGCTTCGCGTCTAAAATATATTCAGGAGCTCCTTTAACGATCACTGTTCCATTTACCCTTACTGTATCAATTAAAAATGTTTGTAAAGCAGTAGCTGCAGTATATGGCGCAATACTATTGGTATTAAGTACATTGTCGATGGTTGTATTTAAGCCAACAAATTCCTCAACAAATTTTTCACTGTAGGAGCTGTAATTATTTAAACCTTTGTAACGAATTAAGTTATTGAAATTTGCATTTTGTGTAAATGCAATGGCAAATGCATTACTTTTTTTTGAATCAAAACTATTGGGAACTGCTATAACTAAACCAGATGTACCCAATGAAATAGTATGCTGTTTTTGTTCAGATTTATTTCCTCTATAATCTGTTTTTACATTATTTAATAAGAATGCAGGGCTGAAAACTACTTCGCTTGTTTTGTAAAAACCAATGCCGGCGGGGTTTACAAAAGCAGCAGTAATATCACCTCCAAGAGACCCCATTGCACCGCCAAACGAGAGAGCACGGGCAGTTCCATTTTGTGGATACCAACTATAACGCACCGCATCTTCCGGCACCTGTGCATACATTTGAATAGAAATAAATAAAGCAATAACGGTTAAAATTTTTCGCATGGTATTACATTTTACTTTCATCAAAGTAATTCGATTTCTATATTCTATATTATTATTGACCTCTTGATGGCCTTTGAACAGGAGTACCGGTAGAAGCAGGTGCACTGTTTGAATTATTATTGGAATTGCTACTAGATGATGAAGGTGTATATATTCTACTGTTATTATTTTCGGTACGGTAATCTGTATTTCTGATGGTTTGATTATTACTATTGTTGTAACCTCTTACAGAAGTAGTTCTTACGTTTCCATTTCCTTTTGTTGGTGTATAATTTGAAATAGTATTATTGTAACTGTTAAGATTGGTAGTGCGAATAGTGGTGTTTTTGGGGTTTATAAATACTACATTATTATTGTAAACAGGGTAAGAGCAATAAAATGGATTGTAGTAATAACCGTAATTATAACCATAACTGTATGGGT
>JANPIF010000305.1:0-5867 GCA_031424845.1 Ferruginibacter sp. | reverse complement strand
AAATAAGTTGCGGCACCAGTTGATGTGTTATTAAAAGTAAAACTGTTACCCGATAGACATTGGTTTGCATCCTGAGCAAAAGCAGCGGTAGGTTTTGGATAAACAGTAAAAGTTCTGCTTACACTGTCCTTACAGCCATTGATCGTTGTTACCACCAATTGCACGGTATAATTGGCAGCAGTTGCATAAACATGTGTTGGATTTTGCAAAGAAGAATTCGTACCATCACCAAAAGTCCAAAAATAAGTTGCGGCACCAGTTGATGTGTTATTAAAAGTAAAACTGTTACCCGATAGACATTGGTTTGCAGGCTGAGCAAAGGCAGCTGTTGGTTTTGGATAAACAGTAAAAGTTCTGCTCACACTGTCCTTACAACCATTGCTTGTTGTTACCACTAACTGCACGGTATAATTGGCAGCAGTTGCATAAACATGTGTTGGGTTTTGCAAAGTTGAATTGCTACCATCACCAAAAGTCCACAAATAAGTTGCAGCGCCGGTTGATGTATTATTGAATGTAAAACTGTTGTTTGTTAAACATTGGTTAGAGGGTTGTGCAAAAGCAGCAGTAGGTTTTGGGAAAACAGTAATATTTACTGTATCCATTTTAGGACATGTATTCGCAGCATTTGTTACCGTTAAATAATATGTTGTTGATATTGGCGGCGTTGCTGTAGGATTTGCAATATTGGCATTGGATAAAAATGTTGCGGGAGACCATGAGTAAGTATTGCCCGCAATAGCACTCGTTCCAATAGTTGTATTTGTTCCCTCACAAATAAATTTATCTGGTCCGGCATCTGCCAACGAATAACTATTTGTTACCAACACATCCAAAGTGTCTTTACAGCCATATCCATTAAACGGAATTACTTCTACATGTATAACTGAATTTACTGGCGGAATAGGGGAGATGGTTGCATTTTGTCCTGTGGCTAAAATTGTTGTAAAATTGCTGTTCCACCAATTGTAAAATTGAAAACCTGCAGGTGCTGAAACCGTTGCTACACTTGGGTTGCATTGGTAAGCAATATCAGCGGCTATATTACAATCGCCTACATCAACATAAGCATAACCCCAGTGGGCACCTCTTGTACAATCTGCAGTAGTAAATTCTAAATCCAATGTTTGTCCGGCATATGCACTCAGGTTAATAAAAACTGAAGCCCATGTTTTGCATTTTACAGAACTATCTATAGGAGAGTTAAAAAAACCAGGTAAAGTTGAGTCAGAAATGTATTCGTAAGAAGCACAAGGTAAATATGTATTGGTTGCCACATTACGCAGCTTTGCACTGAACCTTGGTTGCTGGTAAGTAAAATGTCCAGGGTCTTCAAATACCACTGCATACCTGTAAGTAATGGAAGCATCGGTACTACCAACAGGAATGGTCACTCTGTATGATACTCTTTCAGCTTTTGCACCATTAATATTATTGCCAATTTTTAAAGCGTTTCCGCTTCCATCAGGCGGCGTTGTACTAAACAATCCGTAAGCATCTAATGCAAATGGTGCAGTATATATTTCATGCCTTGTAGCTGTTGGAGCAGAAGGAAATACCGTAATCACATTGGTGGTGCCAGATGCAGCCACAGAGCCTATGTAGCAAGTCCAGTTGGTAAAATTGCCATATTCAAAATCAATGTTTGGCGGACAAGGAGCACTTTGTGGCCGGGCTGCATTATTTATTTTAAATGGAATGTGAGGAGCATTGTTTTTTGCAATGGTTTCTAGAGAAACAATATCTCCTTTGCTATTAATTGTACCTGCAGCTCCATTTTTAGTTATGCGTGCAATGCCATTTTTAAACCCAAAAAAAACATCAACATCCAATGTTTTTAAAATTTGGCCCTGCTTGTTTATCAACTGCCATTTATTATTTCTAAAACCCCCTGTAACTGCTTCTTTAAAATCAAAAATAATATCAAATTCAATAGGTATAACTATGGTTCCTTTTTCATCAATGCATCCCCACTTATTATTATTTTTTACTGCGGCAATATTGTTGTGAAAATTTCGTACTGCTTCAAATCTTTTACTGGAGATTGGTTGACCATTTGCATCAACAAATGTCCACAAATCATCTGCCGTAACCTTTGCAAAACCATTTGCAAAATTTTCTGTTTCTTCCCACAACAAATTGTTTGCAGGTGACCCATTGGATTTATTAAAAAATTGGAATTGATTGCCAGACACAGCTTTGGCTACTACATTTATTTGGCTGTAAAGGCTGTTAGTTGATAGTAAAACAAAAAATATAATGGTTACATTTTTCATGGCGCTCTACTATTAACTTATTATTAACCTATTTATTATCCTTATAAAAAAGTATTTTTTATTTAAGTAATATCACTACAGAATTGTACTATAGGTTGCTACAAAACAGAGGTGTTTTAGCTATAAAAAACTGAATTTATTGGGGATTTTTACTCTTAAAAATACCCTCTTTTAAGGCGGAGATTTTGCTAGATGTTGTTTTATAAATGATTATAGAATTATCATCTACCAATATGATGATTTTATTACATTTCGAATTTTTTTTAAAAAAAAATACCATTAAATACCATTTTAATGTATAAAAAGTAGATATGGCGGGACCGAAAACTTTAGTTTAAAAAGAATTTATAAAAGAAAACAAATTTTGATAAGGTGGGAATGTTTTGGTCTAGATAATTTTAAAAATGCTTTTAACCTCTAAATAAATTTGTATGATGGATATTATATGTGTTAAACGTTTATTTGAATTTCAAAACTAAATCATTTAACGAATAGCCTATTTGGAAATAAAGATTTCAAAAAAAATATTTTAAATCCATTTAATACAAACAGGTTTTCCAACATTAATTCTGTTTCCCGTATCGGTTAACAAACCTGTTTTAGCATCTCTTTTAAAAACAACTATTTCATTACTGTTTTGATTGGCAACCAACAAAAATTTTCCGGAAGGGTCAAAATTAAAATTGCGTGGCGTAAGCCCTAGTGTAGTGTTGTGCGTTATTAAATTTAATTCTCCGGTATTTTTATTTATTTTGAAAATTGCAATAGTATTGGATTCTGCTCGGTTACTTACATATAAAAATTTTCCATCCGGCGAAATATGAATATCTGCACTGCCTGCCGCACCTTTATAGGCGGATGGAAGTGTGGAAATGGTTTGAACTAATTTTAGTTCATCATCATTATTGCTAAATACAGATATTGATCCCATCATTTCTTTTACCAGATAAATATATTTTCCATTTTTAGAAATATCTAAATGTCTTGGTCCTGAGCCTGCCTCTGTTGCAATATATTTTTGTGAAGAAGGTTTTACGTTACCTGTTTTACCATTAAAATCATAGCACATTATTTTGTCTGTACCAAGATCAGTAACGTATAATTTTTTATTGTTCTTACTTAAAACAGTTGCATGTACGTGTGGAGATTTTTGTCGTGTAGAATCTGATCCTTTGCCATAGTGTTGTACAGTTTGATTTGCTTTGGCAATTGTCCCATAACTATCAATTGGTAAAATTGCAAAATTTCCACTGCTGTAATTTCCTACTATTAACCATTTGCCTGTTTTATCATTAGTTACGTAACATGGATGATTTCCTTCAGAAGATTGTTTGTTTATAAAAGTTAAGGATGCTGTTTTTTTATCAAATGAAAAAGAAGCTACATCCCCTCCAGTGCCTTTCGTGTTTGCATTCTCGTAAACAGCATATATGTTTTTTTTATTGGGAGATACAGTAATAAAAGACGGGTTAGAAGTTTTAATATGGCTCAGTTCTTTAGCTGTACCATCGGTTTTGTTGAATGAAAAAACATATATTCCTTCACTTTTGGGTGAGTCATAAGTGCCAATAATCATGTGTGAAGTTTGTGCATTAGCAGATAAGCTCAACAGACAAATAAATGGGATAAATAATTTTTTCATGTATTATTTTTTAATACTTAAAGTAAAATGGAAAGTTAGCCAATCAAAACTAAATTATAGCTGCGTGGTCTAATGTTTAAACATTGTATATTTGTTTCCAATTTACTAATGGTATGGTAGACACAAAAAAAAGAAATCCCTGGTTTAAACGCATTCTTTTAACAGGGCTTGTTTTACTTGTTTTAGGTGGCATTGCAGTATGGTACATTTTTACTGAAAAATTTAATGATACAAGTAAAGAAAAAGCCGCCTACAGTTTAAACGCTATGGACCTGATCAAAGAGTTTCAGGATAATGACAGTGCATCAAACAAAAAGTATGCAGAAAAAATTATTACTGTTAATGGAAGAATAACGGAAACAGAACCTGCCGACACAACCATTAATATAAAAATGAGGGATACTTTAACAGATGCATATATTATTTTTGCTTTTCAGCAACAACATTTAAAAGAGGCTAAACAATTAAAAGTAGGAGATAGTGTTTCTATTAAAGGTTCATGTAGTGGAGGCACATACAGTAAAATATTAGAAACCGAATTTATAACCTTTAAAAGGTGTACAGTAAACAAATAAATCTTAAAACAACATAAAAAAAACAAAAGAAAAAATCAATTCTCCTTTTTGCTTTAGTGGGTTTAACTACAATTGCTTTTGCACAAAAGAAAAAAACAACTACTTCGGCCACTATTAATTTTGATGCAACAACCAGTATAGATAATTTGCCCAAGGCAGATAATAAAACAGTTGTCGCTAGTATTGATACAAAAACTGGTAATGTAGCTTTTGAATCTATCATAAAGAGTTTCACATTTAGCAATCCTAAAATACAGGAACATTTTAATGGCGAAAAATGGATGGATTCAAACAAATATCCTACGGCCACTTTTACAGGAAAAATTACCAATATTGCTGTAGTAAATTTTAAGAAAGATGGTACGTACAATGCAGAAGTAGCTGGAGATTTAACTATGCATGGCGTAACAAAACCTGTTACTACTACAGCTACAGTGGTGGTTGCGGGTAAATCAGTTACTACTACCACAAATTTTTCTGTGAAGCTTGCAGATTATGGCATAAATGGTGGCGCAATAGCTGCCGGTAAAGTAGCAACTGAGCCTAAAATTTCAGTAATGGCAGCATTTAATTAATATCATTATAATTGATGCCACTAAGCAATGTTAGCAAATATTGTTTAGTGGCTTTTTTGTGCTCCTGATAAAAAATTCAGTAATTAGCTTCATTCCAAAACATAACACATCCCTTTATAAGTAAAGATTTAGACAAGTTGCAATTCTCTGATTGATATAAATAGGCTTGGATATTTTGGTGCAGTGTATAAAATGTAGTGATGTTGTTTAAATCACCATCTTTTATTTGGAAGGCGTTAGATTGGTACGGTTTTACAAGAATAGATATTGAAACCTCGTATCTGTTTATTAGAGGTAAACTATATTACTTTTCTCCTGTTATTGATTTATATCGAGCAATTACGTTGTTAGCTTCGATTAATTTAAGCTTTAATTCATGTATAGCAGGTTCTCCTTTTGCAAGCAATGCTTCGGTTTCTTCATTGCTTTTTTGCAGAAGTAAAATGTCGGTGTCCATTATTTTAATTAAATCTTCTGCCTGTTTTAATTTTGCTTTTGTAGTAAGAATGGATGCATCTGCAGATTGTAATAAATAATTGTTTCCTTTCTGCGCATTTTCTTTAATCAGTTTTTCGCTCTCTAACAGGCCTTTTGCACTTTTATTTTCTTTCTTAAGTTTTAAAATGGTAATTAATTGAATAATCCATGCAATAATAAAGCCCACCACAAAACCTATTAAAATATATATATAAACTGACATGATGAAAATTACAAACTTTTAGTAAGCGTATTTTATAAAATGAATTCAGATATAGGTACAAATTTACTTAGTACATCTTTTATAGCACAAACTTATATA
>JANPIF010000304.1:0-1067 GCA_031424845.1 Ferruginibacter sp. | reverse complement strand
TTCCCTATTTTTTCGTTTCTTTCATCCACCTCAGCTCTGATATCCGCTTTTTGAGCTGGATATCCTTCAAAAGGATCAGAAATAAAAACTCGTCCATCTCTGTGAATTACCCCAGCACCAATACCGCCGTATTGAGTACTTACGTACTTCATTTTATAATCTTCAATCTCAGATTCTGGAACAAACTCGGTATAAGGATCTAAGTTCTCTAACATCGCATCAATACCATTGCGCATCAGTTTAGAAGTGTTTACTTCGTCTACATAATTGATATTGAGTTCTTTATAAACGGACGCAAAAATGTCGAGGTTCTTAGATATTTGGAATAAATCTTCTCTGAAAGAGAAAGTTAGGGTAGCTATCGCGATTAAAAAAACACTGATTTTTAGCTGTTTATGGCTTTTAAAAACATTCATATCAACACATTAGAAATTAAATGTACGAAATACAGCGAATCTTAGTATCCCTAACAAAAATAAAAGCATAAAAAAAGACCAATTAATGGTCTTTTCATTATATCGTTACAAAACTTTTATAATCTATTGTTATCTATATTGAGTAATCCTTTTTTTAAGGTAAAAACTACATACTCACGGTTACGTTTCAATCTACCTTGTAAATAAGTAATTAGATTTTCCTCTCCACCTAGCTCAAAAACCAATTCATCATCTTTTAAATGATTGTATTTTCTTTGCAATTTGATTTTTAATCTTGCCCAGTTTTCTTTGCTGATGGTTACCTCTGACATAACTTTTCTTTGTTGCAAAAATAGCATATAGATTTTAAAATGAAACTATTTGTTTATTATCGTTTCACAAAAAACAGTTAATTATGTAAAAATTATTCAATTGTAATTGGCAATATTTTTATAATTGAGAAGTTTTATCAAAAACGATTTATTAAATAGCAAGAACATGAAAAAAATACTTTTAGCAGCATGTTTCATACTTCTGGTATCAGCAAGCGCATCAGCACAATTTAATTTTGGTATTAAAGGAGGTTTGAATTACAATACCATCAAAGCAGAAAATCAAGAATTTGACGAAAGTGGCGTTTTAGGATACCAA
>JANPIF010000303.1:0-8392 GCA_031424845.1 Ferruginibacter sp. | reverse complement strand
AGAAAATGTTTTTCGTATTGTAACTGATTTTTTATCAGAAAAAAATTTATCTGTTGCTTCGCAAGATGATACTCGTCCTTGGGGAGGTTTTTTTGTGATTGATGAAGCATATGCAGATACATTTATTACCGCTTTTTTTCCTCACCTTTCCAAAGCTGAATTATCCATTGCAGGTAAACTTAGCCCCAAAATATTGGTGGTTGCACCAGATAAAAGATTGAGCTGGCAGTATCACCATCGCCGTGCAGAAATTTGGAAACTTATTGGCGGCGAAAGCGCTGTAATGAAAAGCGATACTGATGAAGAAAAGGAAATTATTCATTTAAAAATGGGAGACATTGTGGAATTAAAACAAGGTGAAAGACACCGTTTAATTGGCACAGAAAACTGGGGCATTATTGCAGAAATTTGGCGACATACAGATGCTAACAACCCCAGTGATGAAGATGATATTGTGAGGGTTCAAGATGATTTTGGAAGATGAGATTCGAGCCCCCCTAAATCTCCCCCCGAGGGGGGACTTTAGTTTTTAATACGTTGTAGATTATTTTATATTTACCCGTTTTGAGCATTTGCCTTCAAAGCAGCTTCCACCATTCTCATTTCGCCAAAGCTGGCGTTTGGTAATAATGGTTTTAAATCAGTTAATGTTTTTTCCCCTCTCTGTTTCATAATTTTTGCAATCTCTTCGTATTTCTCATTGGACATTAGTGAAGTAATTTCAACTATTCCCTTTTCTATAAAAGCGGCTATATGTCCTTCAATTGTTTGTACAGCAAAGTTTCTTATTACAGCAATTTCTGCAATTGTTTTCCCTTCTTTAAATAAATTGTACGTGCTTTCTTTGGTATCAATCTTTTCTGTAACTGGTTTTGTTTTGCGCTCTTTTTTTGGCGATACTGGTTTTGTTGCCATATTACTTTCTACATGGTGCAGCTCGCAATAATCATTTACAGTTTGCAAAATATCTTCTCCATATTTATCTACTTTGGCTTTCCCAAAGCCACTTATCAATAATAAATCTCTGCTCGTTCTTGGTAAAAAAGTAGCAATATCTTTCATCATTAAATGAGTCGCCACCATAAATATTAGTGTGCCTTCATCTTCACACACCATATCACGCCATCTTTTTATGGTATCATATAACTCTGGGTTTGGAGAGTCTGTCTTACTGCTTTTTTTGCTACTTGCATAGCTAGTTATATTAAATTTTGGCTGAGCAAAATCTATTTTATATTTTAAAAAACTAATTAAAGAAAATTGAGTTTTGCAAAACTCCAGATAATAATTTGTTTCAAAAATGGCAATGGCCGCTGTGTTTAAATATTCATTTATTAAATCTGCTGTTTCCTTATGTTCTGTAATTAGAGGTTGGTTTTTTAGCTCCTCTAATAATGATTTAAACTTTGGTATAAAATGATTTGCAGCAGCAGCAATCCTTGTTTGTAAGCCTTCATTATCTTCTACAACAGGTTGCTCTTTTAGCAAAATGTTTATTTGTCTAATAAACTTTAACCCATTCATTTTTTCTACCCTAAAATTTTCCTGCAGTTTCGTCATCCATTCAACGGCATTACTATTTAGTTTTTGGTTTTGCTCATTTACATGATACTGCAAACTATTCAATTCACTTTCTATTATGGAGAAAGCAAAAATATCTTCCAATAATTGCTGGGTAAACATTTGTCTGGCACCTTCAAATCTTTCAGCCAAAGAGCCCTTGTGTGTAAGAGAGCTTTGTCCCTTCACCACATGATCATTACTGTAAATGGCCGAAGTGGGTATTTTAGACAGTAAAACAATTCCACCCAAACTGGTGCACCTGCTAAGTGCCACATACACCTGCCCACTGCTAAAAGCGGCGCCGGCATCTATCATTACTTTTTCAAAAGTAAGCCCCTGGCTTTTATGTATAGTTATTGCCCATGCAAGGCGCAATGGATATTGTGTGAAAGTGCCAATAACTTCCTGTTGCAATTTTGAATCTGTTCTGTTTAAGGTATACCTACTATTTTCCCATGTTTCTTTGTACACATCAATTTCCATCCCCGCACAATCCACTACTATTTTATCATTATCTAATCTTGTTACTACACCAATTTTCCCGTTAAAATATTTCTTCTCTACCACATCATTTTTTATAAACATTACCTGCGCACCTTGTTTCAACATTAAGGATGGGTCTGCGGGGAAAATATGCTCCGGAAATTCATTTTCTATTTCTGCCTGGTAAGTAAATGCGGGCGAAAGCAATTTTTGTATTTCGCTGTTGTTTATTAATTCAGCTTGTTTGTTATGCGATGTAAGAGTAATAAATTTTTCATCGTAACCTGGTCTAAAACCAGGAATAAAACGTTCATGCAACAACTCAAAATCTTCTGCAGCCATGTTATTTGTCCGCACATTATTTAAGAGTTCTACAAACGATTGTTCTTTCTGTCGGTATATTTTATTTAACTCTATTAATATTGGCTGTTGTTCTTTCACTGCCATGCTATCAAAGAAAAATGGCGATGCGTAATACTCTTGCAATATGCTCCACTCCTGGTTTTGCGCTACCGGTGGCAACTGGTGTAAATCGCCAATACACAACAACTGCACACCGCCAAAAGGCACATGATAATTGCGACGAACACTTTTTAAAAGTGTATCAATAGCATCCATTGTATCGCAACGCACCATACTTATTTCATCAATAACCAACAGCTCCATTTTACGAAGTAATTGTATACGTTGTTTGTTGTATTTCATTTTTCCCAACAAATCATCTTTGCCGCCACTGCTCGGTATAAAGGGGTGAAACGGCAATTGAAAAAGACTGTGTAGCGTAACCCCGCCGGCATTTATTGCAGCCACACCTGTAGGCGCTGCTACAATGGTATTTTTTGTACAATGCTCTTTTAAGTATTTTAAAAAGGTGGTTTTACCCGTACCCGCTTTACCGGTTAGAAAAATATTTTCAGCCGTTTCCGTTACAAAACGGTATGCCAGTTCAAATATTTCATTGCGTTCTATAGTTGCTGTTGCCATTTAATTTATCCAAAATTCATTGAGTACAAAGTATAAAATTACCGATTTCGTTTTTTAGAAGCAGGAACATTTTTGCTTTGTTGAGCATTTGTATCGTGCTATCCGCTGCAATCTTTTGTTCGTGCCTCACAAAAGTATTTCCGCTACTATCACGGCTACGTTCGGCATTTTTTCTTTAATCATCTTAAGGGTGTTATGTATTAATTGTTTGTCATCAAACCTTAATTATAAATCTTTGTTCTTATTTACAAAAAATCTTTTTCATTAAACTCCACACCATTTTCAATAAGCAACCTTTTATCCTCATCATAATAATTTTCCTTGTAATGATGTTGCTTTTGATTCTTTATATAATTAATAATCATATCTCGTTCTCTAATGCTGTAAGTAAATGCCCCATAGCCAACTTGCCAACCTTCAAACAATGGAAACTTCCCCGACTCTTTTATCCAGAGATTGCTGGCTACTTTTATATCTTGTACATATTGCGCTAAACATACTGAGGGGTGCAAGTCAGAAAAAATATGGATATGATCTTCAATTCCATTTATGCGATAGAGTTTGCATTTTTGCGCTGTAATAATGCTGTATATATATGCGTATAATTCTTTATCGTGCTTTCTATCTATTGTGGGATTTCGAAATTTTGTCCCAAAGATAATTTGGTAATATGTCTGGCGGTAGCTGCTCATAGTTTATTTATTTGATTGTCCATGGGCTACACTGATGGTTAGTCAGAGTTGAACCCCTTCGGGATTCGCTTTAAGAAATATTGATGTTTATAAAAATGTACAGTTTCTAAATTTTGCAAATAACTGCACTTTGTAAAGCATGTGTAGTTCAATCTAAGAATCCCGAAGGGGTTCAACTTTGTATAACCACAGGCAACGCCTGTGGGACTTGCTGCAACTATACAATTGCAGCAGGTCGTACGCCCAAAGCTCATACCTACGCCACCATACTCCCTGTAGCCTTACCCAACATCAACAATTCCGTAACCTGTATTTCAGTAATGTATTTCTTGTTGCCTTCCTTATCCATGTAATTACGGTTAACCAGTTTTCCTTCAATGGCAACTTCAGTTCCTTTAGTCAAAAACTTTTCAGCAATATCTGCAACTTTACCCCAGGCAATAAGGTTATGCCATTGTGTTTCTGTTACTCTTTCTCCCTTAGCATTTTTGTATTGCTCGTTAGTAGCCACAGAAAAGCGAACAAGTTTTTTACCAGTTTCAGTGTTTCTCACTTCTGGAGCGTTACCTAAGTTACCAATCAATTGAACTTTGTTTTTTAATGCGTACATGTTTTTACGTTTTGTGTCCCGCAAAATATTTTTACTGTATTTATGCGGGACGATTTAAAGATTTATTTATTTCAGCCAATACCTTGTTTTGGTTTGACGGAGCAAAGATGCACTCATGGTCAAACGTTATCTGGTAACTAAACATTTCTATTCGGATATATCCGTTTGTAAACGGTTGTACATATATAAAATAAATGTATCTTTTCGCTATAAACCCATACTACATTATGATTGCAAAAAAAGAAGCCACGCTTTGCTTAAGTTGTGGGAGTGCTGTAAAAGGCAGAGCAGATAAAAAATTTTGCAACGATTATTGCAGAAACGAATACAACAACGGCTTAAAATCTGGCACTACAAACCTGGTAAGAAACATCAATAATGCCTTAGGGAAAAATCGTAGAATACTAGAAAGTATTATTGTTGATGGACAAGAAACAGGAAAAACCAATGCTGAAAAATTACTGGCAAAGGGTTTTCAATTCAAATATTTTACCCACACTTATACTAATAAAAAAGGCGACGTATATTATTTTTGCTATGATATGGGATACCTTCCTTTAGAAAATGATTGGTTTCTTATAGTAAAGAGAAAGGACTAAAGGTTTAAAAAATCTATAGAAGTAGGAAAAGTAAAGTGATGCCCTTGGGAATTTTATAAAAATAAAGTGGGAATTTAGATAGGGTCATTATCTCTGTTTCTATTTTTCGCCCACTACAAAGGTAATTGGCTGTCTCCTATATATGCTCTTACAGCTACACCATTTAATGTTGCAGGTATCCATTTTTGGCCCTTTTTAATAACACGCACTAATTCATTTTCCATTCCATATCCATGATTTGTTTCAGGGGTAACCTCATTAATTGTTCCATCTTTTCCAATGATAAATTTCACGATTACTACATAAGTCCCGGCTAGAGCTCCCTTCTTAAAAGGTACATTTGCTTTTAAATTTTTTCTTAAAAATGAACCCCATGCTCCTTGCCCTCCCGGAAATTCTGCCTCAACTTCTATTCTTTTAAAAGTACCATTACTGGTATCTTTTACCAATGTATTATTTTGTGCTATTAACACTTTTGTACAACAACAAAAAATGATACACACAAGAAATATTTTTATCATCTTTTATTTTTTATAAAAATATTCTTTTAGCCGCATACGCCCACTGTTTTTTTAAAAACTCATTTATTGTAACTTTATCATATGTCAAAGCTTACCATTACCACTATTCAATCAAACCTTGTTTGGGAAAACAAAGCCGCTAATCTTTTAATGCTTGAGCAAAAAATTAAAAGCATAGAAGATCGAACAGAAATAGTTGTATTGCCTGAAATGTTTAGCACTGGTTTTTCAATGAATGCAGCTGCACTTGCAGAAGATATGAATGGTGAAACAGTTAAATGGATGAAACGCATTGCTGCAGAACAAAAAATAATATTAACTGGCAGCATCATTATTAAAGAAGACAATATTTATTTTAACCGACTTATTTGGATGTTACCAAATGGTGAATATGGTGTATATGATAAAAGACATCTTTTTGGTATTGGAAATGAAACAGAACATTACAGCCCAGGTAATAAACGATTAATTGCCAGTGTAAGAGGCTGGAAAATAAATTTACTAATTTGTTATGATCTTCGGTTTCCGGTATGGGCAAGGCAAAACGCCGCAGAAAAAAGCGAAGCTGAATATGATGTATTAATATACGTGGCCAATTGGCCGGAGCGCCGCAGCCATGCATGGAAAACGTTGCTTTGTGCACGTGCTATCGAAAACCAGTGTTATGTGGTAGGTGTAAATAGAGTTGGAGATGATGGTAACAAAATTTACCACAGTGGAAATTCAATGATAATAGATCCACTTGGGCAAGTACTTTACCACAATGCAGATGAAGAAGATATTTTAACACTTACGTTAGATAAAGAAATGCTGGATGAGGTGAGAAGTAAATTTCCATTTTTAAAAGATGGGGATAGTTTTTCAATTGTTAATTAAAACATTATCCATTTGTATCAATTTCTTTGTCTCTTCCATTTTCTTATCATAGCCTTTTAGCAACGCATCATAACTTGTAGGTACCAACACATCTGGCGGTATGCCTGTGCCTTTTACTGGTGGATGATTGTATTGTACTAATCTGTACAAAGGTACTCGTACTCTTACACGAGTGTGAGGCAATGTTACATCTGGTATCATAATACCACTGTTACCATACCAGCCACCGCCGGTTTCTTCACCCAATAATAAAATATCTTTTTGCCCTTTTAAAATATTGCAAACAATAGCGGATGCAGAAAAAGTAGGTCCACCGGTTAAAATATAAACCTTTCCATTGTACCCTTTTGTCTTCGGTTTATAAAAATGTTTTTCCATATAACGAATATGGTATTTGCCATCTTTATTTTTTCGAGAAATCAGCAGCATTTCTATGTTATTTAAAAACCCTCCTTTAAAATATTTTGAATAAGGTGAAATGTTTTTTGAAGTGGAGTACAAACTATCTGCCACTCTAAATGGTTTGCGTGATAAATATTTTGTGAGCAATGTGCTCATACCGACTCTACCACCACCATTACTTCTTAAGTCTAAAATAACATTGCTTATTTTTTCTTTTCTCAATTGCCTAAAAGTTCTTCTAAAAAAGCCACGCAGGTTTCCGTCAGAAAAAGTGTTGAGGGTAATGGTTGCAAATCTTTTTGTGCTATCTATTGTAAAAGATCTGTACTGCAATATTTTTTTCTCCCGTGGTTCATTTTTTTTCTCAATTCGTACCAAGCTGTCTTTTTTCAAAGAGTCTTTAGCAGGAATAAATAAGGGTACATTTATGTTGGTTTCTTTACCGGTACTGTCTAAGTAATTAACTGAATAGTTTTTACTTAAGCCAAAAATATTTCTATGATAATATGGAAAATTGGCACTAAGCCTTATGTAGTTTACATTGTTTGCATAACCATCTTCAGGTAAAAACTCCAGCATATATTTTATTAATAAATTATTGGGTATGCCGTTAATGGATGTGATTAATGTACCCCTTTTGAAAATGCTGTCTTTTTTGTAATTTAAATTGCCTGTTACCGCCATGGTATCGTTCCACACTTTCATGTATAATGGAAAAGCAGAAATTGCTTTGCCCCGTACCCACTTTCCATAAGCTTTACTAAGGCTCACACTTGTATGACCGCAATGTATTTTATCTATCAGCGGGGCTATTGCATGCCAGGCAAATTGTTGCTCTGTCATACTATCTACTATACCCTCATAATATTTTTCAAAATACTTATCCATTTTTTCTTTGGGGGTGTACCAATAAATGGAGGGGTGTTTTTCTTCCAGTATTTTTCTAAGTAAAGTGTAATCTTTTTGTAGGGTTTGTTTAGAATACTTTTTTGATGGATTATAATTATGCCTGCTTCCTGTACAGGAGCAAAATAAAATGATAACAATAAGAAGGAGGGAAGAGTAGCTTTTATTCATAAATCTGCCATGAAATTAATACAAATGCTATTAAACAAATGTGAAGATTTACTATTTGTGATAAGTTGATGTTGAAGTGTGAACATCTTGCTTATAAGTTCAGTTTATCGCCCAAACATTCTATCTAACTCATCTTTCTTAAAACTCATGTAAGTTGGTTTGCCCGTAGGTGTGGCATTAGGCGTACTGCACAAAAATAAATCATCGGTAAGTTGTTTCATTTCTTTTTGAGAAAGTGATGTACCTATTTTTATTGATTGCTGCAACGATAATGACCGAAGCAATTTTTCCCGTTTTGAAAATTTAAGATCGCTGCTAAAATGCTTGTACTGCTCCAATAATTTTTCAATGGCATTTGTTTCTCCTGCCTGGGTCATATCGGCAGGAGTGCCTTGTATCACAAATGTATTATTGCCAAAAGGTTCTAACTGATAACCCAATTGCTTAAGATCGGGCAAAAGTTCCGATAGCATTATTGTATCTGCTGGCGCCAGCTCAATAGTAGTGGGAAATAAACTTTGCTGTGTAGCAATAGCTTTCCCTGAAACCGCACTCGCAAAACGCTCATACAAAATACGCTCATGG
>JANPIF010000302.1:0-4581 GCA_031424845.1 Ferruginibacter sp. | reverse complement strand
AGCAAAATCTGAAAATTCTTTGATTACTACATAAAAACTATTGCTATCATTTACATTTTGAGGAGTAGATACTGTAGGTTTTGCTGCCAAATTTGTAATGGTATCTGCAGTATTGTTTACCGGTAAAGTATCTATAGTATTAGTAGCTGAATCATTTTTAACGGTTGATTCATTGTTGTTTTTATTGAAAAAATACATAGCTGACAATGCTGCAGCCAATATAAATATACCAAGTACAACCCATAAGGCAGCTTTATTATTGCCTGTATTTTTCTCTTTTTGTGGCGTAGCAAATGTTACTTTCTCTTTAAGTTTTTCTGTAATAAGTTTTGGCATTTCTTCATTAATAACATGCGATGTGTTCGCTTGCGTAAATGAATAATCTCCAAGCTGTGTTTTTTGTAAAGTACCCATGCCTTCAAAAACCAGCGGCTTACCAATATTTAAAAATTGTTTATTTAAAATAATGAAAGATTCTAGATCGGAATAAGCCAGCGGTTTTATTTTACGGGTAGCTTCCATTATATATGCAACTAAACCATCATCTACCGGTGCTTTGGGATCATATGCAAACTGTATAGAATCTGCTGGCAAAACGATATCCTTATCACTATCTACTGGTATTTGTATGTCAGATGCTATGCTGAATACACCCATGTCTTGTAATGTTACTTTTTTATTGCTGTATAGGTATTGAACTATTAATTGTTCCGTTTTCATCAATGCTTTATTATGCCTTTTATAACTTGTGAGCAACAAACCTACAAGTAAATAAGAATATAGCCAAGCAAACGGCGGAATTGAATTAATTTTGCAGTATGTTAACGGATGATGAATTAAGATTTATACAATATTGGGAAAAACACAGGGATTTACACAGCAGTTTTACAAGTAAATTAGTAAGAGGCCTGCCTATGGCCTTTTTATTTGGTTTGCCAATATTATTATTAATACTAAGCGTATATCTTTTTTTGCCGGAATGGTACACAAAAATTTCTAAAACTTCTTCATCAGCATTTGTGGTAGTTGTAATAGCTGTATTACTTGCAATTGTATTTTATGCATTTATACGAATGCATTTTAAATGGGAAATGAATGAACAACAATATAAAGAATTAAAATACAAAGAAAAAAAAGCAGAAGCAATGCAGCCATTAACACCAAAAAATACTCCTAACAATAAATAAAATAGATACAAATGAAAAAATGGTTTTTATTAAGTGCACTTTCCCTTTTAATGTTTACAGCTTGTAAGAAAGATAAAGATTGCAGCACTGCAGCTCCGGCCACAGTAGCTTCTGCATCAGAAACTGCTTATTTGCAAAATTATTTAACTGCAAATAGTATTACTGCTACTGAAAAAAATGGTATGTTTTACAGCATTACTACACAGGGTGGGGGCACATCTCCAAACCAATGTTCTACAATCGGACTTACCTATAAGGGAACATTAATTACCGGTACTACAGATGGGGGAACTTTTGATGAAACTCCAGCCGGACAAAAAAGTACTTTTACATTATCAGGCTTAATAGCAGGATGGAGAATAATTTTTCCCCTTGTAAAGTCAGGAGGAAATGTTACTTTATACATTCCACCTTCATTGGCTTATGGTTCAAGATCAACCCCATCACGCCCAGGCTATGTTGGCATACCAGCTGACTCTTATCTTAAATTTACCGTTTCATTATTGGACGTTCAAGATTAAATGTCAGTTCTTTAAACTAATTTAGGCCCTGAATATTTCAGGGCTTTTTTTATAAACTTTTATTTGTGAAACACGAATCTATTTCTGTATTTGATATGTTTAAAATAGGTGTTGGACCTAGTAGCAGCCACACTTTGGGGCCATGGCGTGCCGCACAAATGTTTACAAAAACTTTGGAGGATAAAAATATGCTTAACCAGGTACAAGCTATAGAAGTATTGCTGTACGGTTCGTTGGCAAAAACGGGGGTTGGACATGGAACTGCTATTGCAGTACAACTTGGTTTAAGTGGAGATGATCCGGTTACCTTTGATGTAGAAAATATAGATGCTAAAATAGCAGATATTAAAAATATGGGTAGAATTTTATTGGCAGGAAGACACGAAATAAATTTTACTCCAACAGATGATATTGAATTCCTTTTTACCGAAACATTGCCTTATCACCCCAATGCGCTTACCTTTTTAGTATCGCTAGATGATGGAAACAATTTTGCTGAAACCTATTATTCTATTGGTGGTGGTTTTGTAATTCAAGAAACTACAGCAACAGTTACAACCATTTCACCAGCAGATGTAGCCTTACCTTTTCCTGTTAATACTGCAGATGAGTTGTTGCACTGGTGCAGAAAAACAGGTATGTCCATTAATGAAATTGTAATGGAGAATGAACTTAGCTGGCGTAGCGAAGCAGAAACAAAAAAAGGCATTTTAAATATATGGCGGGTAATGAAGGAATGTATTTTTAGAGGATGCCATACACAGGGTTATTTACCAGGCGGGCTAAATGTAAAGCGAAGGGCATTTGATGTGAATAAAAAATTACTTCAAAATAAAAGCTATGATGGGTATGACAAATGGTTGGCGGAAATATTATCTGGTGGGCATCGGTTTAATTATATTTTAGATTGGGTAAGTTGTTTTGCATTGGCCGTAAATGAAGAAAATGCATCTTTCGGAAGAGTAGTGACGGCCCCTACAAATGGCGCTGCCGGAGTAATACCTGCCGTGCTGCAATATTTCATTATTTTTTGCGATGGAAATAATGATGATAAAATTATCAAATTTTTATTGACAGCATCAGAAATTGGCAGCATATTTAAAAAGGGAGCCACCATATCCGCAGCTATGGGCGGTTGCCAAGCCGAGATAGGAGTGAGCAGTGCTATGGCTGCAGCTGCACTTACTGAAAGCCTCGGTGGCACTCAAAGACAGGTTTTAATGGCCGCAGAAATAGCGATGGAGCATCACCTAGGCATGACATGCGACCCAATAGGCGGACTTGTACAGATACCGTGTATAGAAAGAAATACAATGGGTGCAATAAAAGCTATCACTGCTTGCCAGCTGGCATTACAGAGTACACCAGATTTTGCAAAAGTTAGTCTTGATGGCGTTATAAAAACCATGTGGGATACAGCTCTGGATATGAACAGTAAATACAAAGAAACTGCAGATGGTGGACTGGCAGTAAATATCCCAATAAGCTTGAGTGAATGTTAGGAGTTAGATGTTAGACATTAGATATTAGACGTGAGACTTTAATTACTATATATTCCTGTATTCTTAGCAACCATTCACAGAAATTCTTTCACATTCGTTTATTTGTATCATCCAATTTTAAAATACTTCAATCTCATCTATAAACAACCAGGCTTTATTACCTGCGCCAGGGTTACCGGTAGGAATTGTGCCATAATTTTCAGCAATCACTTTAATAAATTTTGTTTGTAATGGGCTAAACGATATTTTGTTTACGATATTGATGGCACCCTCACTGATAATTGTTTCATCATTGGGTAAATTGAAATTTATTCCATCATTACTCACCAATACCTTTATACCATTTTGCTTTGGCGGGTATATCCAACTCGGTGTTCTTGTAAATGTATGAAGTCGAACTTCTTTAATTTGTGTAATTGCACCAAGATCAATGATGGCTTCTAAATCTTTTCCCGAAAACCCAATAATTTCTGCTGAACGTGCAAGGCCTTTAATATTTTGTATGCCATCAACCAAAGTAAATCCACCACTTCCTGGATAAGCTGCAGAGGGTTGATTTGCCAGAGTGATCTTTTTTCCTGTGGCTTTATTTATGGATATGTTTAAATCTGTTTTAAAAAGATAATTAAAAGAAGATATAGAGGTGGCGCCCCATTTTTCTCCTGCTTTTTTGGTTTGCATTTCTCCCAATAATCTAATACCATATTCACCAGATTCTTTTATAGTAGTTGAAACTGAATCTGTAAAAAGTTTAAACTCACTTTTCGTTTTATTCCCAAAATAATAGGAAGATTTTTCCATTTTGCTCTTTACGTTTATTTGCAAACCATCAAAATTTTTGGTGGGTGATAACTTGATTAATGGTTCGTAATATGCGTTACTAAAACTTGTTTTCCATTTTTTATAAGTCTCAAAAATATTAGGTAATCTTCTTTCAAAATCTTTCCAGTTTTTGTTTTCTTTTTTGCTCCACAATACTTCCGCTAATGCTGCCATGCGTGGGAAAATCATGTACTCTAATTTTTTTTCATTGGTAATATATTCCGTCCACACATTTGCTTGTGCACCTAATATATTTTTAGCCTGCTCTGCTGTAAGTATTGCCGGCACGGGCTCGTAATCATATACTTTTTCTACCGGTAAAAAACTCCCTATCGTAACGCTGTCTTCATTACTACTTTGCGAATGATCAAAATAACAATGGCTACCTGGTGTCATTACAACATCATGTTGTTGTTTTGCTGCAGCAATTCCTCCTTCTGTACCTCGCCAGCTCATTACCGTTGCATTTGGAGCAAGTCCTCCTTCCAAAATTTCATCCCAACCTATAATTTTTTTGCCCTTGCTGTTTACATATTTTTCTATTCGCTG
>JANPIF010000301.1:0-4656 GCA_031424845.1 Ferruginibacter sp. | reverse complement strand
GCTGCAAATACTGACTCATAAAGTGCAACTGCTGACCATTACTGCTATAAACAACAACCTGCATTAAAATTAATAGGTAAAATTTTCTCATCTGCTGGAATTTTGTATTCCCCCTAAAGTTATAAAAAATTGTTAATTAGTTTAAAAACCTATTTAACTTTTTATACACATGAATACTAATTAGGATATTTCTACGTTCCGCAAATTTTTAAGACGATATAAGACTTCCTCTTTTCTTTCTAATGGGATACCAACTTTAGTAATTGAAAAAAGTTGGTTTTCTTGTGAAATTATTATACAAGAATGTTGTTTAAGTATTATCAGGATTTCATTTTGTTGTGTATAATCATATTGGATATTACATAGATACATGATAGGTTTTCTAACTATAGGGACAACTTGTAAGGCCATTGCCGCACTGGATTTATATGCATTAATTAATCCAGGGACACCTAAAAGTGAGCCGCCAAAATACCTTACTACTACTATTAAAGCATCTGTAATTTCCTTGCTGTCTATTTGCCCTAGTATTGGTTTACCTGCACTGCCAGAAGGTTCCCCATCATCGCTGCTTCTAAAATTGTTACCATCTGAGCCAACCCTATAACCAAAACAAAAATGAACTGCTTTGGGATGTTCTTTTTTTAATTTTTGTAAGATAGGTTTTAACAAAGTTGCATCTGCAAATGGAAATGAGTATGCTAAAAATTTACTGCCTCGTTCTTTATATTCTGCTAAACCTTCCTGCTCTATGGTATTATAATAACTCATTGTTTTGTAAAAAATTTATCCTGTCCGAAAAGATATCTATTTGATTTCTTAATAAAGCATTTCTTAAAATAGGCGATTTAATTCCATTTTGGATATTGAGAGAAGTGTTTGTAATTATTCTTGCTTCATCCCAAGCTCCTGCATCTATAAAAGATTGTAGGGTTTTAGCTCCTCCTTCAATAATGCATGATACGATATTATTGTTGTATAGGCATTTTATAATCCCTTCTAAAACATTTTCTTTAAAGTCTATTTTATAAAAAAGAATATTACCGGTTTGCTTATTTTTTTTGTTGTTAATAATAATTGTATCGGCGTGGTTATTAAAAACATTTGCGGTTGTCATTAATTCTAAATCGCTATCTATTATAACTCTCACAGGGCTTTTACCAAACCAATATCTTGTTGTGAGATTGGGATTATCATTTATAATGGTTTTGGTACCAACTAAAATGGAAGCTTGTTCTGCACGCCATTTATGAGATAATTTATTTGTGTATTCATTACTTATTTGTAGGGGCATTCCATTGTCACCCGCAATGAAGCCATCATTACTTTGTGCCCATTTCAATATAAGGTATGGACGTTTTTTTTGATGATATGTAAAAAATCTTTTATTTAATATCATGCATTCATCCCTTAAAACATCCAGTTCTACTTTTACACCTACATCAATTAATTTTTGAATACCAGCGCCATTTACTTTTTCAAAACTATCGCTGCAACCAATTACTACATGTTCAATACCTAATTTTAAAATTAAATCTACACAAGGCGGAGTTTTACCAAAATGAGCACAAGGCTCTAACGAAACATATAAAATACTTTTGCTGATGAGATCAGTATCTGCAACCGATACATTGTCAATACAATTCACTTCTGCATGTGCCTGACCATACTTTTCATGATAACCTTCTCCAATAATTCGATTATTATACACAAGTACAGCGCCAACCATTGGATTTGGTGCTACATTCCCAGCGCCCAGTTTTGCAAGTTGAATACAGCGGCGCATATATGTTTCATGAATCGTCACCTTCCAAAAATACGAAGGATAAAATAAAGACCACATCCTTAACCCTCTCAAAGGGTGAGGGAACTAGATAATCATAAAATATAAAACCTGACTTGTTCCTACTTTTATCATGTTATGTTCGTAAATAATAAAATAAAGTATGTTTGCCAACATGACTATTAAAGAAATACACCAACAATTTTTAGCTGAGCTGGATGATGTATATGGTGCCGGAGAGGCTTCGGCCATGACAACTATGATTTTTGAGAGTATGGGGAATATAACAAGACAGGATTTGATAACAAAAGGATCTGGGGAAATTGAAAAAACAACTCAAAAAAAATTGGAAACTACATTGAATAGATTGCTACAAGCTGAACCCATACAATACATTATTGGAAAAGCCTGGTTTTATAATTTATGTTTCTCCGTAAATAAATCGGTGCTTATTCCCCGCCCAGAAACGGAAGAACTTGTATTAGAAGCGACCAATTTTTTGAAGAAACATAAAAGTAAAAACTTGTTGGATATTGGAACCGGTAGTGGTTGTATTCCCATCAGCATAAAAAAAAATATATCAGAAGCAAATGTAACATCCTTGGATATAAGCAATGATGCTTTAAAACTTGCTACAAAAAATGCAATAGATAATAATGTGGACATAAATTTTTTAACCATTGATTTTTTAGAAGAAAAAAATTATGAATTACTCCCAAAGTTTGATGTAATTATCAGCAACCCACCTTACATCCCCGAAAACGAAAAGGGTAATCTGGATAAGAATGTAACAATGTTTGAACCACATCTGGCACTGTTTGTTCCGCAAAATGACCCATTGCTTTTTTACAAAAAGATATTGATTTTTGCAGAGGAACACTTAGAAAAAGATGGGAAAATATTTTTAGAAATTCATGAAGATTTTGCAGCAAAAACTGCAAAGATTTTTACAGAAAAAAACTATACTGTAATAATTAAAAAAGACATGCAGGGTAAGGAAAGAATGCTTCTAATTAATCGGTACCAGTAACAATGGCAGAAGTAGTGGCGCCTAATCTCCTGGCGGCTTTCATTACTTTTACTATTTCTCCAAAATCTGCAGAAGAATCGGCACTGATGGCTATGGCAGGCTTAATGCTATCGCCTTCGTTTATATATTTTCGTAAGATGGATTCCAAAGAATCTGGTATGATTTTTTTTGTGAAAACGTACATGTTTTTATCCTTATCTATGCTTACCGTTACACTTTGCTTTTGCTTTGTATCACTTTTAGCACGGGGCACGCTCATTTTTATTACATTAGGATTAGCCAATGTAGATATCATTAAAAAAAACATCAATAATATGAAGAGTATATCATTCAGCGGACCAGTATCTACTTCTGAATGTTCTGCTCTTAATTTATTTTTTCTTAAACCCATTTTGTCAATTGTGAGTGGTGAAATGTGAATGGTGAACTTTAAAATTAACCTTCGACATTTATTTTGAAATTTGTTCTCTACTTTTTGTCTAATATCTTCTGTCTAATATCTAACAATCTAATCTCTAACATCTACCTCGTTGGTTCCTGCAAAATATCTATAAACTCACTGCTGGCATTTTCCATTTTATTGGCCATTCTGTTAACCTGAGTATCTAAATAACTATAGCCTAAATAAGCAAGCATACCAATTATTAAACCACTGGCGGAAGTAATTAATTTTATGTACATAGCATCTGCAATTTGGCTGATGGATGGATTGCTGATTGTAGCAAATTCTTTTAATAAAATAACTAACCCAACAATTGTACCTACAAACCCGAAAAGTGGTGCTATCCGTGCAATTACAGAAAGTATCGTAATATTTTTTTCCATTTTGTACAACTCCAGTTTACCCACATTTTCCATGCTTTTTTCAATGGCATCAATAGGCTTACCTATCCGTTGAATGCCTTTGTCAATCATTCTACTTACGGGATTGTCTTTATTTTTTGCTAGACTTCGTGCAGCAGAAATATTACCCCCGGTAATTTGATCTCTGATAATACTCATAAAATTTTCATCAGCAACATTGGCTTTTTTGATAATCAAGAGTCGCTCTATAAAAACATATACAGCCAATGCAAATAAAATACCCAATGGAATCATAATAGGACCACCTTTGCTAAGCATCCCAATAACAGATTCAGATTTTGCAGCGGCGGCAGCAACTGCGGCAGTACTATCAACTTGTAAAAAAATATCGAACATATTTATGAAGGGTTATTTAAGTGTTGGTTTAGGTGTATTCTATTCCTTTTGCAATTAAATGAAATAAAAATGAAAATGAGCAAAAGAAATTGTTAATCTGCTCAAAAATAAAAAAAGAGGCTGCATCAAAATTTTGAAATGTATGTCATGTTGAGCTTGTCAAAACATTACATATATTTCAAAATTCAAAAGATTATCAATTTCGACAAGCTCAATTTGACAATCTTTTGAATTTTGA
Organism: Ferruginibacter sp.; assembly: GCA_031424845.1. Lineage (GTDB taxonomy): Bacteria > Bacteroidota > Bacteroidia > Chitinophagales > Chitinophagaceae > Ferruginibacter. The sequence goes on along the minus strand of JANPIF010000301.1, from coordinate 405 downwards.
TACAGCCTCCTAATATTAAAGTGCTTACTATTTATTTATTTTCCTGCAACTGTTGCATAGCCATTATCTGCCGCATTGTTTTTTCCATCCCATCGCTGCTGCCATCTAAGAAAATCACATTGCCTTTTCCGTACTCTGCAAAGTTTTTTATGGCTTCTACCCACATACTGAATAAAATTACATTGGTATCTAAATTAGCCTGTTTCATTTCAGATGCGGCAGAACTCATACCACGTGCTACTTCTTCACGAAATAGTGCAACACCCTGCCCACGCAGTTGTGCGGCTTGACGCTCAGCTTCTGCAGCAATTTTAATGGCATTACCTTCTGCTTCGGCTGCTTTTGTTTTTGTAATAAGTAAAGCCTGTCCTTCGTTTTCTGCAGCAGCTTTTAGGTTATTACTTG
>JANPIF010000300.1:0-33246 GCA_031424845.1 Ferruginibacter sp. | reverse complement strand
GAAATGAGAAAGGAACTCAAAAGTAATGTGGCCCTATTTAGTATGGATGAAAATAATCCACGGATTATAAAACATTGCAAAAACGGTGGCTTGGCATCAGTATTTGAAAATGGTTTTGTAACAATTATGAAAGGTACATGGAAGATACGGGTAGAGAAAGTGGCCAACATTCCTATTACTTACGGTGGTAAAGCACTGCACAATGTAATGAATACATTACCTGCAATACTGGCAACTTATTTATACAGAAATATTAAAGTAGCAGATATTAAATTAGCATTAGAAACATTTATTCCCTCTGCCTCACAAACTCCGGGCAGGTTAAATATGTTCCAGTTTAAACACTTTAAATTTTTAGCTGATTTTGCGCATAACCCTGCAGGATTACAGTTGTTGTGCGATTTTGTTGGTAAAATGGATGGCTCACCAAAGGTTGGAATTATAAGTGGTACAGGCGATAGGAGAGATGAAGATATTAGAGAATTAGGAGAAATATCTGCAAAATATTTTGATGAAATAATTATAAGGCAGGATAAACATTTGCGTGGTCGCACCGCAGAAAATATTGTAGATCTTTTAATAGAAGGGATAAATTCAGTTAAAGGAAAAGAAATACCTGTAACGGTAATATTAAATGAAAAGGAAGCCATCATGTACGCATACAACACGGCAAAACCTGGTTCACTTATTACAATTATGTGCGATGTAGTAGCAGAAGCAATTGATTTAATAAGAACATTAAAAGAAAAAGAAGATGCGGAATAAAATATTTAAAAAATACTTTGGGCTTTTTTTTGAAAATCCCTATTTTTGCACTCCCAAACAAATAACGGGTGAAAGATTGGGTTATGGTGTAACGGTAGCACAACAGATTTTGATTCTGTTTGTCTAGGTTCGAACCCTGGTAACCCAACAAAATGCTCCACAGAAATGTGGAGTTTTTTTGTGCCCATACTTTCTTTTAAAATATATTTCTATTCTTGTCTAAAAAAAATATATTTTGTTGGTTCAATTTGTTTTTATGCGTAGAATTATTTCCAGTATTCCCTTTTTATTATTATTTATCTCTTTAAAATTATCTGCACAACAAACCCAGCTATATCCCACTAATTGGTGGATAAGTATGAAATGGAACAAAGTACAAATACTGGTTTACAACAATGAAAAAAGTATTAAGAATAGTGATATAAAAATCAGTTATCCCGGTGTGATTTTAAACAAAGTTCACAAGCTGGAAAATGAAAAATATTTAGCCTTGGATGTAATAATTGCAGCCACAACAAAACCCGGTATTGTAAATATTATTTTAGAAGAAAAAAATAAATCAACTTCTGTACAGTGGCCATTGGCGTTTAAAAAAACTGGTAATGGAACAAAATATGCACAGGGTGTAACCTCATCAGATTTTATGTATTTGTTAATGCCCGATAGGTTTAGCAATGGTGATATTTCGAACGATAAAGTTCCAGGCTTAAAAGACCTGTCGCTTAACAGAGACTCCATGTATTTGCGCCATGGTGGCGATTTGCAAGGTGTGATTAATCATTTAGATTACTTAAAAGATTTGGGTGTTACAACTATTTGGATGACTCCTGTGTTGTTAAATGACATGCCTCACAGAACAGAACATGGTTATGCCATTACCAACCATTACAAAGTAGATCCTAGGATTGGTGGTAATGAAATGTACAAAAAATTAAGCGCTGCCATCCATGCAAAAGGAATGAAGTTGATACAGGATGCAGTTTACAATCATGTGGGTTCTCAGCATTTTACAGTATTGGATAAACCTATGAAAGATTGGCTGCACGAATGGTCAAATTTTACACAAACAACCTACAGAGAGCAGGTGCTGTTCGACTCTTATGCTGCAACTTCTGAAACAAAAAAAATGAGTGATGGTTGGTTTGTAAAAAACATGCCCGATCTAAACCAGCGAAATCCTTATGTGGCAAATTATCTTATACAAAACGCCCTATGGAGTGTAGAAGAATTTGGAGTGGATGGTTGGCGTATTGATACATATATCTACAATGATTTGCCCTTTATGAACAAGTGCAACAAAGCGCTTAAAGATGAATATCCTGCCATAACTATGTTTGGCGAAACATGGGTACATGGAGTTGTAAACCAAAGTTATTTTTGCCAAAATAATTTAAACAATACCTTTAAAAGCAATCTCCCAAACACCACCGATTTTCAAATGTTATTGTATGGCATACAACCTGCATTAACTGAAAAATATGGCTGGACTGATGGATTAATGAAATTATATAACACTGCAGCACAAGATATTTTATACAAAAACCCAATGGGGCAGGTGTTGTTTTTGGGTAATCATGATGTTTCAAGATTTTTTTCAGTAGTAAATGAAGATGTAGAAAAGTATAAAATTGCTTTAGGTTGGCTGCTTACATACAGAGGTATTCCACAACTGTATTATGGTGATGAAATTTTGATGAAAGGTTATAGTAATCCAGATGGATTGGTAAGGTCAGATTTTTACGGAGGCTGGTCGACAGATACTGTAAATAAGTTCTTAAAAGCAGGAAGAACAATTCCGGAAAATGAAGTATTTGAGTTTGTAAAAGCAATTGCAAATTTTAGAAAAACTTCATCCGCTTTAAAAACAGGCAAGATGAGGCATTATTTACCTGAAAATGATTTGTATACTTATTTTAGGTATGATGATAAAGAAACTATTATTTGTGTATTGAACGTTAGTGATTCACCTAAAAAATTGGATATAAGAGAAAAATACCCCGAAGCAGTTAAAAATTACAATTCTGTAAAAAATATTGTGACAGGCGAGATATATTCATCAATCATTGAAATACCTGCAAAAAAAATATTTCTGGGAAAGTTAATATAAATCCTTTCCCAATTCGAAACTATTTCACAATGATATTGCATCATGTATAAATAATCATTAAAGTATAAAAGGCTTATCTAATGCTTAGTTTTGCTATTTAAGCGCCGTTAAAAAAATATTTTTACGCAATCGTTTGCGTTTATTAATAAAACGTTATTTTTGGTAACGCATAAAAGTTCTTCTCATAAACTGCATGCAACGATTATTGATTTATTCAAACCAAAACCAAAACATTTTTATGAAAATTAGTTTAAAACAGATTCGAAAGATTTGCATAATGCTTTTCTTTTCGGGCCTTTCTGTTACTGCTTTTGCGCAAAATTCTATTAGCGGAGTAGTAACAAATTCAAAAGACGGTTTACCCGCAAGTGGTGTAACTGTTACGGTAAAAGGCTCTAAAACTGCAACACAAACAGATGAGAAGGGTTCTTTTATTATTACCGCTCCTTCAAATGGAATTTTAGTATTTTCATCTGTAAGCTATGCAAGGCAAGAAGTGGCTATTAATGGCAAAGCTTCATTGGCTGTTTCTATAGCATCGAGCACTACAAGTTTAGATGAGGTAGTGGTTGTGGGGTATGGTACGCAAAAAAGAAGAGAAGTTACCGGCGCTATAACAAAAGTAAGTGGAGAAAAATTGTCATCTGTAGCTGCACCAAGTTTTGAAGCTGCATTGCAAGGTAAAGCAGCTGGAGTACAGGTTGTACAGGGAAGTGGTCTTGCGGGTTCAAGTTCTGTAATCCGAATAAGAGGTATTGGTTCTATCAGTGCAGGTGGTGATCCATTATATGTTGTAGATGGAATTCCGATTACATCTGATCAGTTTTTAAGAGGTGATGCAGGAGGGATGAATCAAAATCCTTTAGCTTCAATAAATCCGAATGATATAGAATCAGTTGAAGTATTAAAGGATGCCGGAGCTGCAGGTATATATGGGAGTCGTGGTGCAAATGGTGTGATTCTAATTACTACCAAAAGAGGTAAAAGTGGCAGACCTAAATTTTCATATTCGAATAAGTTAGGATTGGTTACGTACACACAAAAGCCTGAATTTGTAAATGGAAAAGAATACATGCAACTAAAGCAGGAAGCTTGGCAAAACGATGGTAACGTAGGTGAAGTGGGTTCTAATTATATACCTGGTGGACTTACTTTTGCACAAGCAAACGCCAATAATACTGACTGGTGGAAGGAAGTTACCAGAACAGGTTTTATTAATGAGCATAATTTATCTATGACCTATGGTACTAAAAAATTAAAAACTTTTTTAGGTACTACTTATGGTAACAGTGAATCGTACATAAAACGTAACAGTTATGAGCGTCAGGCGGTAAGATTAAATGTGGATTACAATATCATAGACAATCTCAAAATTTCCCTTAATTCAGCATATAATAAAGGAATAAATAACAGGATTGATAATTATCAAACAATAGCAGCGGCTCAGAGTAACCTATTGCCAATATATCCAATATATAATCCAGATGGTACATACTCTACAATAAGCGGTAACCCTGTTAGATATTTAAATGAAACTAAATTTAGAAATACTGATAACAGATACCTTGGTGGTTTAGCTTTGGAGTTTAGTCCGATAAAAGATTTAATGATTAGAGCTAGTGGTTCTCTTGATTATTTAGAATCTTTCGATGATCAATACGAATCTAAAATAATAACCGGCGATGCAAGGGGTGGAATTGCAAAACGCTATCCATTATGGGTGACCAACTACAATGCTAATGTTACAGCAAGTTATTTATGGACTCCTAATACAACCAATAAATTTAATTTTTTATTAGGTACAGAAACACAGGAATCTGAAATTAAAAATACGAATGGAGATATATATTCATGGGGGCAAGAAGATCCTTTGTATAAGAATAAAGGTATTTATAAAGACAGTTTAAATAAATTTATTAATGATAAATCTCGCAAGAAACAAGTGGTAGATAACTCTACTTTTGTTAGTTTCTTTGGTCGTGTAAACTATACTTTGAAAGAAAAATATGTATTTCAATTTTCTGCAAGAATGGATGGTTCATCAAAGTTTGGGCCTAACAATAAATACGGTTTTTTCCCTGCAGCCTCGGCAGCTTGGTTAATAAGTGAAGAAAAGTTTCTTCAAAATAGTAAGATTATCAACAGCCTAAAATTAATAACCAGTTATGGTATTGTAGGTAATTCTAACATTCCAACCGGAAGGTATTATTATGGTTATGGAAGTACAAGAAATTATAATGGCTCCCCTGTATTAGACCCAAACAATATTGGTAACCCTGATTTGAAATGGGAAACATTAAGAAATTTTGATCTTGGTGTAGATTTCAGCTTATTGAATAATCGCTTGTCGGGAGAACTTTCTTACTATAGAAAAGTTACTGTAGATCAACTATTGGAACCAGGTTTAGGAGCATCTACAGGTTTTCAAAAAAGCTGGAGAAATTTAGAAGGAGGTAAAATTTTAAATGAAGGACTGGAATTGACATTAAATTATATGATTATTAAAACCAAAGATTTAAAAGTATCTATTGGTGGTAACATAAGTAGTAATTACAACGAAGTTTTGAAACTTGGTCCAATTGGTCCGGATGCTTTGCAAGGTGGTTTTAATGATACTCGTATAGCTGAAGGATACCCGGTTGGTACAAACTTTTTAGTAAGATATTTTGGTGTTGATCCTAAAGATGGATTACCTATTTGGTTAGATAGAGATGGTAAGCAAACAAAAACTTTTAGTTTAGATCATAGGGTATTGGTTGGCAAAGTTCTTCCGGATTTTTCTGGTGGCATAAATTCAGATATTCAATATAAAGGATTTGAATTAAGATCTTTATGGACATATGTAAGTGGTGGAAATATCTATGATGGTTCTGCTAAATATCAAAATGTTGGAAACAATTGGAATGTAAGAAGAGACCTTTTAGATAGATGGGTAAAACCTGGTGATGTTGCTAAATATCCTCGCTTAACAAGTTCTGTTACTAACTATCCTGGCTTAGGAACCAATGATAATTATAACTCTACTATGTTTTTGTATGATGCAAGTTTTGTGCGATTAAGAGAATTATCTTTAGGTTATACCATTCCACAAAATGTAATAAAAAGAACACCATTTACTACCGCAAAACTTTCTGTAAGTGGTTATAATTTATTAACATTTAGCAAGTATCCTGGTGCAGATCCAGAGATAGCAAGAGACTTTCAAAATCCTCAAGATAGAAACATGAGTCCAAACATTACTTACCTAACGCCGACTCAATCAAAGACATTTATTTTTAGTTTAAATCTAAACTTCTAAACTTAATATTAACATGAAAAATATTTTAAAATATTTCTTAATAATGGCGCTTGTTTTAAACGCTACTTCCTGTAAAAAGCTTTTAGAAAAGCCGCCCGAAGGCAGTGTACAGGAAGCTGATGCTTTAAAAACCGAAGCAGATGTGCAAGCACTGTTAAACGGATGTTACCTATTAATGGGTAATGATCAAATGTATAACGGAAAATTGCAAACAACTGCTGAGCAACTGGGAGATCATTTATTTAGTGCAAACCTCGGAGGGAAACAGCAAGAAAACAATTTAAGAAGGTCAACTATTTTCAATACTGATAATGCTGATTTGTTTACAGGGATTTATAATATTGTTTACAGAACAAACAAAATTATTGAGAAACTTGATTTAGTGTCAGAAGCAAATAGACCAAGAGTTGAAGCAGAAGCAAGATGTATGCGTGCCATTTGCCATTTTGAAATCGCACGTTTATGGAGTCATAACCCTGGTTTTTCTACAGATAACAGCCATCTTGGAATTACACTTAGAAAATCTGGTTCTTTAGAACCACCCACAAGAGCTACTGTAAAAGAAACCTATGACTTTATTATTGCTGAATTAAAAGATGCTGAATTAAAATTACCTGCATTTGTTAGTACTCGTGTACGTGCAGATAAAAATGTGGCAAGAGCATTTCTGGCAAAAGTTTATTTCCAAATGAATGATTTTACCAATGCTTACAATTATGCATCGTTGGTTATCAACAGTACCAATTATACTTTGGAAACTACTTTAAAAACTCGGTATAGTACAACTGCTTCTTCCGAATCTATTTTAAAAGTAACAAACATAAATGGGCAGCATGAACCCGGCGGAAGGCTTAAACAGTGGTATTCTGGAAGAACTGGATTGCCATATTTTAGAATGCCTGAGCAATTGTATAATTATGTAAAAGGTTTTGCAGGCGATAATAGATTGGCGTTTTTAAATAACACGAAATATTCAGGCAACATTTACTTGAACAAGTATGATTCTAATAATTTTGAAATGCCTATTGTTACTTTAACTGAAATGTATTTAACAAGGGCAGAAAGTGCAGGTGAAGTAGCTGCAACAATACCTACAGCGCTTGCTATAGGTATTGCCGATATTAATAAAATAATTGAAAGAGCTTACGGTAACAATACCAAAAATCTTGCTCCAACTACTACTGCAGACCAATTAATTATCAATGCAAGAATACAAAGAGAAATTGAATTGATTGGCGAGGGAGATAGATTACATCAAATAAAAAGAATAGGTGCGCATCCTTTAGCCGCTCGTAGAATTGAGCGTTACGATAGGAGAGGATCTGAGTGGAATTGCCCAGGCTTTATCCTTCAGTTTCCTGATTATGAAAAAAATGCAAATGCTGCTTTTCAATTAAACGTTGAAGGCGGTTGTTTATAAAAATTAAAAAAAACTTTTATTTATGAAACAAATATTTTCAATCACACTGGCAATTGCCCTTTTCACATTTGCTTCGTGCAAGCGTGATGCTTTTAAAGAAGTTGGAAACAATGCAGATTTTAGAATAGATGCATTGGGTGGCACATGGTCAACTACATCTGTAACACAAACTGACGAAGACGCTATTAGAAAGGGATTCCCTTTTAAAATGCAGGATATCACCAGCGATTTTAATTTGAATCAAACAAAAATTACATTTAACCTAAATGGTGTAAACCCAGGCACATTTACAATTGCTTATGGTACTGCAGCAAAACTTTTAAAGCATACATCAGGCAACTGGGCTTTAGATAATTTACAAAAACCTACAATGGTTTATTTAATAAATGGTACCGACTCTGTAAAACTAAAAATTAATAATTATACTGACCTTGGCCAGGTACCAAGTAGATTAGGATTAAAATTGCTTAAATCTGCTTACGGTAAAACTCAGTTAGGATATGATTATTCATTAACCAAATAAAATTTTTAAAATGAAAAAAATACAACAATTATTCTTCATACTTTTTGCTTTATGTGCATTTAATAATGCAATAGGGCAGGCTACCGCAGTAATTACTCCGGGATCTTTTACTGCTGAAGATCAGATTACAATTCGTATAAATGTGTCGGGCACATCATTAGCTGGCGTATCGCCCGTTTATATTTGGAACTGGAGTAACCTTGGTGGTCTTAATACAAATGGCGACTGGACAAGTTCAAATGAAACAAGAAAAATGACGAATGTTGGTCCAAATCTTTGGGAATTTACATTTACCCCAACAGATTTTTACGGAGTAAATCCTAGCGAATTAAAATGGCTGGGCTTTCTTGCAAAGGCAAAAAATGGTAACAATGGGCAAACACAAGATTTTGCACCAAATGCAGTAGAACCTCTAATTTTTATACCAACAGTAAATAGGGTTTTTCCTGCAAGAGTTAGTGTGAATGATGTTACTAGTGTTTTTATTGATCAAAATCTTGCGCCGGATTTAACACAACAAAGGATGACACCGGTTTCAGTAGAAATTAAATTATTTAATGTATCTGGCCAAGTAGGCACCACTTATACTCAAATATTAAAGAAAATTGGAACTAAATATTATACTGCATCATTTATACCCTCTTCAGTATTTACAATACCGGCAAATGCGGCTCCAATAAGATTTGAATATAAATTTAAAGGAACTATTATAGATGCAAACAACATATCTGTTCCTGCAGAAGGACCAGTTTACAGTAAACCAATTGATCCATTACAATAAAAATTATACAATGAAAATAACTTCAATTACAATAGCTTTATTAGCATTTATTTTTAGTTTCAATGCCTGTAAAAAGGCAAATCTGGCAGGCGATGAAGCTACAGGAGAGGCTTTGAACAGCTTTAAATTACAGGCTCCTGCAAATTTTACAACTTTATCTTTAAATGCCGCTACTCCTACGCAAGTAGTAGATATTACTTGGCTTCCTTCTACACCAGGTCTTAGCACTGCGCCAACATATAAATGGATAGCAGCTTTAAAAAATGGTTCTTTGGAATCGCCAATTTTAGAAATACCTTCTAACAATAATGGAAAAGATGCAAAACTTTCCTTAACCTATTCTCAAATTGATATTGCTTTAGGTAGTAAAGGTATTGCTGCCGGCACAACTGCAGATCTAATATGGAGTGTGGTTGCAGATAATGGAACTACAAAAGTTAGAAGTACGGATATTTTTAATATTAAAATAATAAGGTTCGCAGAAGGTGCAACTCCATTTATACTTTTAGCACCAATAGTATCATCGACCCCACTTACAATAGACCCAACTTCTACATCACAAAGCATAGGTTTTAAATGGACCAAATCTTTGCCAAGACCTGGAGGTGCACCCATTACATATAAAGTGATTTTTGCTGAACGCAGAGACGATGCTTCAGGTAATGAATTGCCTGTAAATTGGGCTTTACCGTTGTTTTCTATTGCGGCCAACAATACTTCTTTAGATACTACTGCAACTATTACTTATAAAAGAATAAGTGATTCACTGACTGCGAAAGGTTTTACAAATTTAGCTGCACCTGTTAGATTAAAATGGACAGTTATAGCAACATCTGGTACTTGGAATCAACAAAGTGATTACACAAATGAAATTACGGTTATTCGTGAAGTAAAAGTGTATGTAGTAGGAAGCGCCACTCCAGGCGGATGGGATATAGCCCAGTCTACAAGAATGTTGGAAGACAATAGATTTCCGGGAACTTTTTTTACATATATCAGACTTACCGGAGGTAACGAAATAAAATTTGTTAATGGGCAAAACTGGCCTCCTTTCCCGGGCGCAATTGATTGGGGGCAAGATCCTGCTTTACCATTGGGAAATATTACTGATAACAATGAGAATAACATCAACATAGCTACAACAGGAATTTATAGATTGACATTTGATCTTACTAACAAAAAATATTATCTGCAAACTGCAACATCTAACGGGATTGGCGGCATGGGGATGATTGGTAATTTTCAAGGATGGAGCCAGCCAGCTACGAAAATGAATTATACAGCTGTAAATAGATTTATTTTATTAGCTAATATGAATACGAACGATGAATTTAAATTTCATGATGGTAATGATTGGAATAACAGTGCAAATAATCTGCATAGATGGTTTGCTGTAAATCCTTCAAATGGTAAAATGGTAATTGATCCAGGATCTGGTTTCGATAACTTTAAATGGACAGGTGCAAATGGAAGAATGAGATCTATATGGGATGGAAGCGATCCAACAAACCCAACTTATCATCTTACACTTGCATCAGAGATGAGAGTAGTAGGTGATGGTATGACTGCTGGCCCTGTTTGGTCCCCGGGTGGTTCTCCAACAATGACTTATACAGGTAATGGTGTTTGGACAATAACATTAGGATTGTTAGCAAATAAAGAAATTAAATTCTTATCTGGTAATGACTGGCCAAGTCCAACTAATAGAGTGTTAGATTATGAAGATAACAGTGGTCAATCAAATGCAACTGGAGTTCCACGTAGCATTAGATGGGATGGTGGAAATAATTTTAAAACACCTGCTACATCCGGTACTTATACAATTACATTAAATGAGTATACTCAAACAGTAACTATAAATTAATAAAACTTCTGATTATAAATATAAAAGCCGGGCCTTAACAAACCTGGCTTTTATTTTTCTAAATAAAATGCTTTATCGAAATTGTGTTTACAATAACTATTGCTTTTTTTATTCTAACAAAACACTTGTAATATGAATATGCACATTAAAAAAATATCTTCTATCTTACCCTTTTTATTTTTGTGTTTTTATACAAATAAACTGGTAGCCCAAACAAACATTAAAGAAATCGGAAATGTAAAATCTGTAAAAATTAGTGGTCAAAATGTAAACATTACAACAGATGCAGCATTTGTAGAAGTTATGGTTTACAGCCCATCGATTGTTCGAATTCGTATGGATAAACAACCCCTAAAAAAAGATTTTTCATATGCAGTAATGGCTGAGCCTTTGCAAACAAAGGCCACAATTACACAAACAGCAAATGATGTAACAATCGTAACCGATTCTTTAAAAGCAATCTTTACAAAAAAACCTTACAGCGTTACTTTTTATAACAACGAAGGAATGGTTGTGAGTGAAGATGAAAAAGGATTAACCACATCGTGGGTTGCAGAAGAAGTAACTACCTATAAAAAAATGCAGGATGGTGAGCGCTTTGTTGGCCTTGGCGAAAAAACCGGTGATCTAGATAGAAAAGGAAATGGTTACACTAACTGGAATACGGATGCCTATGGATACAGCAAAGGACAAGATCCAATTTACACAAGCATTCCTTTTTACATTGGCATACACCACAATGTGAACTATGGTATATTCATGGATAATACTTTTCAATCTGATTTTAATTTTGGTGCAAGCAACGATCGTTTTTCATCTTTCGGTGCTCGTGGAGGAGAAATGAATTACTATTTTATTTACCACAAAACAGTGGCTGATATTGTAAAATCATACACTTCTCTTACTGGGCGTATGAAAATGCCACCATTGTGGAGCATTGGATACCAGCAAAACAGGTATAGTTATTATCCAGATACAGAAGTATTGCGCATTGCACAAACACTTCGTGAAAAACAAATACCTGCTGATGGTATTACATTGGATATTCATTACATGGATAAATATCAATTGTTTACTTGGAACAAAGAACGCTTTCCAAACCCTCGTGCGCTTACAGATAAGTTAAAAGACATGGGCTTTAAAACTACTGTAATTGTTGACCCAGGAATTAAAGTTGTACCAGGTGCTGCTGCATTTGACCGTGGTGTAAAAGCAGATGCATTTATAAAATACACAGATGGAAAATATTATACCGGGCAAGTATGGCCGGGATGGTGCCACTTCACAGATTACACATCAGAAATTGGTAGAAAATATTGGAAAAATGAGATGAAATTTTTTCCTGATAATGGTGTGAGTGGTGTGTGGAATGATATGAATGAAATTGCTACATGGGGGCAAAAAATGCCAAACAATGTATTGTTTAATTTTGAAGGCAGAAAGGCATCTCATTTAGAAGCACACAATATATACGGCTCACTAATGGCTAAAACGAGTTACGAAGGTTTTTTACAACACAGTTCCGAAAGACCATTTGTACTTACCCGTGCAGGTTTTGCCGGGTTACAACGTTTCTCTGCATTATGGACGGGCGATAACCGATCCGAAGACAGCCACATGATGGCGGGAGTGAGATTGATAAACAGTTTAGGATTGAGTGGTGTATCATTTACAGGTATGGATATTGGGGGCTTTACAGGAAATCCATCTATAGGTTTATATGCCCGCTGGATGCAGTTAGGTGCTTTTATTCCATACTTTAGGAACCATACAGGAGTTAATTCCAAATCATCGGAGCCATGGGCTTATGGTGAAGAAGTAACAGAGATTGCCAGAAATTATATTAGTCTTCGTTACAAACTATTACCTTATTTATACAGCAGTTTCTACGAATCTACACAAACAGGAATGCCGGTAAACAGGTCATTGGTTTTTGAAAATACTTTTGATAACAACATTTATAAAGGTGCAGTTCAAAATCAATTTTTGTTTGGCCAATCAATAATGGTTTGTCCTGTAGAAAGCGGCAAAGATTTTATGAAAGTTTATTTACCAGCAGGTGGTTGGTACAATTTGTATAACGATGAAATGACCATGGGTGGCAAAGAAAATACTTTGCAACTTAGCATGTCAAAAATGCCGGTGTATGTAAAAGCGAGCAGCATCATTCCAATGCAATCATTGGTACAATCTACGTCTATAGCACCTACCGATACATTGATGGTACACATTTATAAAGGAACTTCCCCTAATACCTTTGTATACTACGAAGACGATGGTAAATCTTTTAATTATGAAAAGGGAATGTTTTATAAAAGAACAATCATGTATAATCCTACAGCCAATCAAATAACATTTGAGAATGCAGAAGGACAAATGAACAGCAAATTTAATAATGTTGCGATTGTGTTGCATGGCTTTGATGCTGTAAACAACATAAAGGCGAATGGTAATAATGTAAATGCTCAAAAATCGTTAACGGTGTTGCTTAATCCAATTTCTCAATTTGACCCACAAGGAACCGGTAATCCGGTTGAAGGAAGTAATACACAAACTGTAGTGATGAAAAACAGTAAAGAAAAAATTACTGTGCAGTTTTAATTGATATATAAATTTATACATGAAACGCCTCGATTTTGTCGGGGCGTTTTGTGTTTGTATAAAATTAAACTCACTTTATTACCTCCTGTAACACCTTACCCACACTACCTGAGGGCATTTGTATATGTAACATAGCTGCAAGTGTTGGTGCTATATCAGTCATGTAAGTTTCTCTGTTGGTTTTACCCGGTTTTATATTCCAACCATAAAACAACATTGGTATATGTGCATCGTATGGATTCCATAAACCATGAGTAGTACCTTTTAACCCACCATCAAAATAGCCCGGCTTTAAAATAAATTGAATATCTCCGCTACGTGTTTCAGTATAACCATTTATAAACATTTCTTTTAAAGATGTATTGAGTGTAGTGCTACTTATTTTATTTGTTTCAAATACGCTTGTAATGAAAGGATGCGTTCTTAATGATTGCATAATTACACGCTGTGCTGCATCAATATCTTTACAACTGCTAGCCAACAACTTCTTGTTTAAATACACCTGATAATTTTGCACTGCCCAAATACTATTTTTCACAGCAAAACTATCTTCCAATAATTTATTTAATTGCTGTTTAATTATGAGATCATCAAACACACCTGCCTCAATTCTGTTTTCTTTTAAAAAACCGGGAACATGCGCAGCACCATGGTCTGCACTCAAAAAAACGAGGTAATTGTTTTTGCCAAATTTTAGATCCAAGTCGGTTAAAAAAGTGGCTATGTCTTTGTCCAACCTCAAATAAGTATCTTCTGCTTCAATGGAGTTTGGTCCAAAATTGTGGCCCATATAATCTGTAGAGGAAATGCTGATGGCTAAAAAATCTGTAGCTTTTCCGGTGCCCATTTTTTCATTGTCAATGGCCGCTTTAGAAAAGTTGAAAGTAAACGTGGAAGCATACGGCGTGTATTTAAATGCGCTGTACTTTACACTGTTTATGGTAGAAAGTTTGTGCGGAAAAGTTGGTGAGGTTAAGCCTGATATCGGTTGCTCATATTCTTTATTGTCTGCAGTGCTTTGTGTGTATGTGTTTATAGGATATAAAGTGTTCCAATCATTTTTCATCATGTTTGCTACTTCATCTTTTGCATTAAAATTATTTACCCATACAGGTAATTGCGACATGTAATAATTGCTGGTCATCCATTTGCCTGTTTTATCATCGTACCAATATGCAGCGTTGCCACTATGGCCTGCGGGCAATATGGCGCCCCTGTCTTTTAGTGAAATCCCTATTACTTTGCTTTCAAAATTATTGCTAAGTCTTAGCTCATCTGTAATGGTTGTAGACCATAAATTTCGTGGACTCATTTTGCCATTTATATCATTGTTGCCTACACCGACTACTGTACTATCTTCTGTACAATACACATTTTTGTTGATGGTTCTATCAAACCAATTATTGCCCACCATACCATGTGTAGAAGGTACGCCGCCTGTATATATTGTTGTATGACCTACGGCAGTGTAAGTAGGTACATAAGGTAAAAATGTATTTTCAAAACTATAACCTTGATTGATTAATTTTTTAAAACCTCCATTGCTGTAGCGGTCATAATAACGGTATAAATAATCCCAACGCATTTGGTCAATTACAATACCTATTACAATTTTTGGTCGTGTGATTTGATTGCTTTGTATGGTAATTTTTTGTGTATTTGCATTTTGTGAAAAAGAAAATAAGATGAATAAGGATACAATAAACTTCATGGGCTGATATGATTTTTACAAAAATACAAATTAGGGGTTGATTGTGGGGGTTAAGAAAATGTGAGGGATTAAGCACACCAAACATCTTGTGCAAATTGGATTTTTTTTGGCTAATGCCTCGCTATTTATCATTAACTTATCCCTGTGGTAAAGGATAAGGCAAATGAAAAACCTTTCTGCATTGTAATTACCTCGGGGGCATGATTTGGAAATGATTATCATGTATTTGATGTAAAAAGGATTGAGAATATTATAGAGTTTGCGGTATTGTATAATTGAAAAACAAAAGATCAATGGCTGCGCTGCTTAGGCGAAAATCCTTTTTTTTGACTGCCTTTGAGGCAAAAAAAGATTGGAGACGGGCAGCGGATAAATGCTGATTATTGTTTTCCTTTCACAGCCCCTAAGAAAAAGAGATTAGATTGTAGACATTAGACTTCTAATTCTTGAAAGCACTTTGAGCTTAATAAACCTTGAAGTTTGAACCATCAACTTTAAATCCTTTCCCCTTTGAACTACAAACCATTTTATTTACCTTTGCGGCATTAAAAAAAGCGTATATATGATTGATGTTTTTGATAAGTTAGTTAAAGATGGTGGGCCAATTGGTCAGCATATGGATAGGGCGCATGGATATTTTGCGTTCCCTAAATTGGAGGGAGAATTGGGGCCACGTATGCAGTTTAGAGGAAAAGAAGTGATTGTATGGAGTTTAAATAATTATCTGGGATTGGTAAACCACCCTGATGTGCGTAAAATAGATGCGGAGGCGGCTGCAACTTATGGTATGGGAAACCCAATGGGTGCTCGTATGATGAGTGGAAACACCTCGAAACACGAAGAGCTTGAAAAAGTGATTAGCAAGTATGTAAGCAGAGAAGATACGATGTTGCTGAACTTTGGTTACCAGGGAATAATGAGTTGCATAGATGCGCTTGTTAACCGCCGAGATGTGATTGTGTATGATGCGGAAGCGCATGCATGTATTGTAGATGGCGTAAGGCTTCACATGGGTAATAGATTTGCATTTAAACACAATGATATTGAAGATTGCGAAAAGCAACTTGTACGTGCAAAAGCATTGGCTGAAAAAAATGGTGGTGGAGTATTGGTTATTACCGAAGGTGTTTTTGGTATGGATGGTGAACAGGGAATTTTGAAAGAAATTGTTGCACTGAAACAAAAATATGGTTTCAGAATTTTGATTGATGATGCACATGGTTTTGGTTATATGGGACCAACGGGTGCGGGTGCAGATGAAGCACAGGGTGTGCAGGACCAAATTGATTTATACTTTAGCACGTTTGTAAAAAGTATGGGAAGCATTGGTGCTTTTATTAGCGGACCAAAAGCTGTGTTGAAATATTTACGTTACAATACAAGATCTCAAATATTTGCGAAAAGCTTACCATTGTTGATTGTGGAAGGAATGTTGAAGCGTATGGAAATGGCTATATCGATGCCGGAACTGCGTGAAAAACTTTGGGCAAATGTGGAGCGTTTACAAACCGGCTTAAAAGAAAAAGGTTTTGATATTGGACATACTAATAGTCCCGTAACACCCATATACATGAAAGGCGATGTGCCGGAAGCTACACAAATGGTGATGGACCTGAGAGAGAATTATGGTATTTTTTGCAGCATAGTTGTTTACCCAGTAATACCGAAGGGTGACATTATTTACAGGTTAATCCCTACAGCATCTCACAGTTTTGAAGAAATAGATATTACCTTAAAAGCATTTGAAGAAACGAAGAAAAAATTGGATGCGGGTAAATACAAAGCCGCTGACATACCTGATATGGCAGAAGTAGGAGCGTTGTAATTTTGAGTTTATATAATATTTTAAGCCCCATGTTTTTATATGGGGCTTTTTTGTTTTTATTACTCTTCTATTATGTTTTTATTTTTTTGAATTGTACCTGAAGAAATGGATTTATTATTTTGCAATACATGTACAGCTCTTACTTCATCTGTATATTTTATCAAACTTTTTCCGCCATTACTATTTGTGAAAGTATTGTTTTTTACAAACGATTTTTGTACACCGTGCAATGTTATTAATGCGGACTCAGAATAATTATTGCTACAGGAAACGATTTGATTACTTGTGAAAAATAATTGTGGCCCCATGGTGCTTTCATCATTACCAGTGCGGATGATGTTCAAAATTTCGCCATCGTTGTTGTCGAAGAAACAATTATTGATACTCATTTTTTCTACAGAATAATAACCTTTTTTATCCGCCTCTTGCGCAAGGTTGAAGATGCTACCCGTACTGTTTTTAAAAGTTGTTTTTGAAATGATGATACTATCGCATACTGCCGATTTACTTGCGTAAAAAAATGTTGAATTGTTGTTTTCTATAGAACAATTATCCATTTTAAAATTGGTGTGGTTGCTTGGTGAGGTAGTATCGGTGCTAATGAAATTGCTGCTTTTTACTTCTGATAGATTAAGGTTGATATTTTTAAAAGTTAAATTGCTATTTGCATTTAGTAAAAATAAAAAGGGGCTATTATTTACAAGGAAAATAAATTTTATTGGCTGTTTATATTTAGAAGAAATTGTAGCGTTGTTTAAAACTGGAAGTGGTTCCGTAAAAATATATTCGTTTTCAGTTAATATAATATTCACTTTTTTATTATCGGTATCACTCAAATATTTTTTTATTTCATTTGAGCTTTTACAGGCCACAAAAACTTCTTTTGTAAATGTAAATGAAGTTTTTGCAAACCATTTCGCACCGCAATTAGTTGTTGCATTTTGTTGAATGGATTTTAATAGCTGTTCAGTTTTAAAACCACTTTCCTGGGTTAACCCTCTTGAAAGCCTGTTAGTTCCTTGAATGCGTAAGGAATCGATTAATCTTGTATTATCTGTTCTGATGTATACCGGAAGAAAAATATCTGAGGTTTTTTTTAATGAGATAGTTGTCCTTTCAAAGCCTAAAAATGTTTGTTGAGAAATTTCTTTATTAATGAAATTCCCCGAAAATGTAATACCATTTAAATCATCAGATACTTTGTAAATGGCAGTATCTCTTGTATTGTAAATAATATTATTGACAAAAAAAGTAGTTTTTGGCGGGAGTGTTCTTTCCGTATCGCTGCCTTCGCAAAAACTGATGGGTGCACATTCAATAAATGTATTGCCAAAAATGATAGCATCGGTTACGGCAACGTACCTAAATGCGGGAGAATTTGGTATGCCATTCATTATAGCTAATGGCGAACGAAAACCTTCGCCTCTGCATTTGTAAAATAAATTATTTGCCACCCATTGCCCTTTATTTATTACTCTTACTCCGCCGGTTCCCTCTTTGTCATTCCCTAAAAAAATATTATTTTCTACTGTATTAAAATTGCCATGCCTTAATACTACAGCACCCTGACATTCTTTAAATAAATTATTCCGTACAGTATTTGAGCCTGATTTTAAAGAAATGATTTCTGTTTCGCCATCACAATTTTCAAAAAAGTTATCGGTTATTTGTGTATTGGAGTTAAACTCGCATTGCTGCGAAACACCTACTCTAATAATCTCTCCACCGTTAGATGCAAGTGGTATTCTTACGCCAAAATAATTATGATCAATAGAGTGAAAATTTTCCTGGCTTCTTTCATCATCTAAAATAACAGCCATTAATACACCGATATTTTTTTTGTTTAAGAAACTGCATGTTGTAATATTATTGTGTTTCCCATAGAGCTCAATCCAATAATTTTCATCCAGTCTTTTAGGGTTATTAAAATCGTTTATTACCGTGTTTTTTAGTGTGCAGTAATTGGCCGTTTTATTATTTGCTTTAAAAGTGATTGCTGCATCTTTACCTGAAAAACCATTGGTAAAGTACAAGCCATCGATCATGATATAAGTACCGCCAATGCTCAGTTTAGACTTGCCTGTAATAATAACTTTACCGGTCGTTGCTGCTTTAAAGGTGATAGGCAATTTTTCGGTACCATTGCAATCCAATACTATATGTACGTTTTTCCATTCGCCGTTTTGTAATTCAATGATATCACCAGGTTTTGCAATTGCATTTGCTGCATTTAGTTCAGTTATGTCTTTTACTTTTATGGTATTAGCAAAGGAAGAAAAAATGAATACTAAAAGGAATACTGCAAGGGTGAGTTTTATCATGGTAATATATTTGAAGAAAATTATTTCTAATTAATGAAATGTGCGCCGACCTAAGAAAAAAAGTAAGTAAAGTGTTATCAATTCAAAATAATTCTGCATAAACTTCTAAGATTCACTTTTTACTCCTATCAGATGATTCCCTAACAAATAGTTTTGGCTTTAATATTTTTTCTACATGGCTCATATCTTCATTGCTATGCATGGTTTCTATAAAAAGTTTTGCGGCTACTTTTCCTAATTCAAAAGAAGGTTGCTCAACACTTGTTATACTTGGCGATACCAAACTAACTACGGGTTCGTTGTTAAAGCCCACCAAGCCTATATCTTCGGGCATTCTTAAGCCTTTCTTTTTTATGGCAAGCATGGCACCTATAGCCATTCTATCGCTTATTGTAAAAATAGCATCAGGTCTTTTTTTCATAGAGAGTAATTCCTGTGTAGCAAAATAGGCGTAATCCTGGTTAAAATCGCAATGAAAAATAAGACTGTCATCTGCCTTTATTTTATACTTTTTTAAGGCATTTAAATAACCTTGCATGCGGCTGTTGCTAACACCTAAATTTTCGGGTCCTGCTAGAATTGCAATTCTTTTATAACCTTGTTCTATTAAATGTTCGGTAGCAATAAAACCACCTTCTTCATTATCTAACCGTACACTTGGTGCTGTTAAATGCGGTGTTACCCTGTCAAAAACAACCATCGGTAAATCTCTTTCCTGTATCTTTTTAAAATGGTCAAAAATTTTCGTTTCGCTGGATACGGAAACAATAAAACCATCTACCAAACTTTCAGATAAACGTTTTGTGTTTACAATTTCTCTCCCAAACGATTCATTGCTTTGGCAAACCATAACTGTGTAACCGGCTTCCAGTGCCACCTCATCTATACCACGTACCATCATAGATAAAACATAGTCCAGGTTGGGAACAATAACGCCGATGGTATGTGTTTGCTTCTGCCGTAAGCTTACTGCAAGTTGGTTTGGTTGGTAATTAAGTTTTTGCGAAAGTTCCGTTACTGCATTTTTTGTAGCAGCACTAATATCCGGTGCATTACGCAATGCTCTTGATACCGTGGAGATAGAAATGTTCAGCGTTTTGGCAATGTCTTTAATGGTAGCAGGTTTGCTCAAGCGTTTCGTTTTTATTTATTTATAAATCTACCACATTAAAGTTTACGAAATGTCCGGTACCGTTTCCGTTAACGTTGCCGAAAGAAAAATATTAGACGATGGCTAAAAAAAATTAGATTATGTTGGTTAGCATCTAATGTTATTAAATAATTTTTAATATTATAAAATCTATAGAATGTTTGTTCTAAAACATATCTCTTGTAATATTACAACAACGAATAAGCTTGTATTACCAAATTGTGTGCTCAACATAAAATTATTGTTAATAATTAATCCTTTAGTTTTTTAAAAGATATGCAGAATAAAGTTGCCATAGTTACCGGCGGGTCTAGAGATATTGGAAAACAAGTTTCATTAAAACTTGCCGCCTTAGGTGTAAAAGTTTGTGTTAATTATTATGGCAACAAATTACATGCAGATGAAACTGTAACCGAGATAAAATCTAAAGGCGGAGAAGCTATTGCTGTTTACGCTGATGTTACTAAGAGCGAAGATGTAAAACATATGCTGAACGAATGTTTAGCTGCATATGGCGATACTATTCACATTTTAGTAAATGTTGCAGGTGGTATTATGGGTAGAAAAGATTTGCCTGATTTAGATGAAGCGTTTTGGGATAGTGTGATAGATGTTAATTTGAAATCTGTTTATTTGGTAACAAAAGAAACGGTGCCTCACATGAAAGATGGTGGAGCAATTGTAAACTTTTCTTCGCAGGCCGCAAGGGATGGTGGTGGTTTTGGAGCACTGGCATACGCAGCAGCAAAAGGAGCTGTACTTACCCTTACAAGAGGGCTCGCAAAAAATCTCGGTCCAAAAGGTATAAGAGTAAACTGTGTTTCGCCGGGTTTAATAAATACTACTTTTCACGATAAATTCACCAAACCCGAAGTGCGTACCAATGTTGCAGCAGCCAATCCATTGAAGAGAGAAGGCGAGGCGGGCGAAGTTGCAGATCTTGTTGTCTTTCTAGCAGGAGATAGTTCTTCATTCATTAATGGAGAAAGTGTGGAGATAAATGGCGGTAGTTACTTTGTATAATTTTCTAAGAACCAATAATGCAATGATAAAATTTTTCTACATATCTCTCTTTATAATTTTTTCTTGTTCAAGCAATGCACAACAGCACCCTTCAGCTTTTTTTACAAAAGCTGAGAGTGTTGAAGTGAAAGCAGGTCTTAATAAATTCCCACTTCTTACAAAATCGTTTAATGATGTAAAAAAGGAAGTAGATGTTTATATTGGCAAAGATGTAGATGTGCCTTTTCCAAAAGATGCAGCAGGTGGTTATACACACGACAGGCATAAAAACAATTACACTTTGATGTTTAACAGTGGCGTTTTGTATAATCTTACAGGCGATGAAAAATATGCAACATTGGTAAAAAATATGTTGCTTAAATATGCTGTGCTTAATCCAACTTTAAAAAATCATCCACAGGCAACCAGCAGTTCACCCGGTCGATTATTTTGGCAGGCACTCAACGACGCCAACTGGATGTTATATGCAGGGTTAGCTTACGATTTAATTTACAATTCGCTTTCGGTAACTGAAAGAAAAAAAATAGAAACAGGCACATTTAAACCCGAGGTTGATTATGTAACAAAAGATTTAAAAGACTGGTTTAATTTATTGCACAACCATGCGGTGTGGGCTTGCGCAGGTGTAGGAGTGATAGGCATTGCGAGCAATAACCAGGATTATGTTGATATGGCTTTGTATGGGACTGAGAAAGATAAAAAAAGTGGTTTCATTGCACAAATGGATAATCTTTTTTCGCCTGATGGTTATTATACCGAAGGTCCTTATTATGTGCGTTATGCAATTTTGCCTTACATACTTTTTGCAAATGCTTTAAATAATACAAATCCATCTTTAAAAATATTTCAACACCGCAACAGCATCTTACAAAAAGCATTGCTTACCTGCCTTCAACAAACCAATACTGACGGCACTTTTTTTCCATTGAATGATGCAATTAAAGATAAAGATTATACCAGCAACGAGTTGGTAACTGCATTAAGTATTGCCTGGAAAGCTTATGGTAAAAATGAAGGATTGTTAACGGTTGCAAAAAAACAAAACCGTGTCATACTCAGTAAAGGTGGATTAGAAATTGCGGCAGCTATTGCTTCTAATAAAGTTGTAGCAGATAATTTTCCTTACAAAACAATTGAGAGTGCTGACGGTGTAAAAGGTGATGAAGGTGGTATTAGTATTTTAAGAAATGGCAATGCAGAAAACCTTACTTCACTCATCTTTAAATACGCTTCACAGGGTATGGGGCATGGGCATTTTGACCGCCTGAACATAAATATTTTTGATAAAGGAAACGAAATTCTGCAGGATTATGGATCAGCCAGGTTTATAGGGATTGAACAAAAATATGGCGGCAGATATTTACCTGAAAATACTTCATATGCGGCACAAACCATTGCACACAACACTTTGGTGGTAGATGAGATGAGCCATTTTAACGGCGACTCTAAAGTGGGTGAAAAGTACCATGCACAAAAACTTTTTTCCGATATAACCAATCCGAAAGTGCTTGCTGTGGCTGCAGCAGAGAATAATGCCTACAAAAATGTACAGTTGCAAAGAGGTCTGTACATGATAGAATTACCGGGCAATAAAAAGTTTGTTATAGATATTTTTAAAGCGTATTCGCCTGATGAACATCAATATGATTTGCCTTTCCAATACAACGGACAGTTAATAAGTACTTCATTTAAATATACTTCCAATACTAAAAAGCAGGAGACATTGGGTGCCAAGAACGGTTATCAATTTTTATGGAAAGAAGCCGAAGCAAAAGTGCAGGATACAATGGCACAATTTACCATTTTAAATAAAAATTCTTTTTATACCCTTTCTACCATGATTGAAGGTAAAGCAGAAATATTTTTAACAAGTACAGGCGCAAACGACCCTAATTTTAATATTAGAAAAGAACCTTCCTACATTATAAGAAAAAAAGGGAAGGAGGAAACATTCCTAAATGTCTTTGAGATACATGGAGAGTACGATCCTGTATATGAACTTTCATCAAATGCTTATTCAACTGTAAAGCAAATAAAACTGTTAAGGAGTGATGATGAGTTTACCGTAGCAGAGATTTCTATTGCAAACAAATTATTACACGTGATACAATGCAACAAAAATTTTGATAAAAACACCAATCATAATCTAAATATAGCTGATAAAACTATTAAGTGGAAAGGACCATTCGCTGTTATTTACGACGGAAAAAAATACAATTAATTATTTAAAAAGAAAATATTTTTTATGGATACAAAAGAACTGACAACAGTATTTATTAAAAACGATGATGTGCCATGGGAAACGGTAGCAGAAGGACTTCGCAGAAAAATTATGAGTTTTGACGAAAGAGTGATGATGGTAAAAGTGGATTTCGAAAAAGGGGCGGTAGGTGTTTTGCACCAGCACCACCATACTCAGATATCGCATGTAGAAAGTGGTGTGTTCGAAGTAGAAATAAACGGCGAAAAGAAAATGCTGAAGGCAGGCGATGCATTTTACATTCCACCAAATGTAATACATGGGGCTGTATGTTTAGAGGCAGGGGTATTGATTGATATTTTTAGCCCTATGAGAAAAGATTTTATAAAATAAATAATAATAATAATTACCAACTAACGATTAAAAACTTGCTATTATGAGAAATATTAAATTGTTTCTGTTTCAAGTGCTCATGCTTACTTCCAGTATTGCTTTTGCACAACAAAAAGAAATTACAGGTAAGGTAATTGATCAAGCTACAGGCCAACCGATAAGCGGTGTTTCTGTACTGTCAAACAATTCTAAGGGTGGTACCACTACCAAAAACGATGGTACATATTCCATATCGGTTAAAGGAAAATCATCTACTTTAATTTTTTCCTCCATAGGATATGGTTCCCAAACTGTTTCAATTGAGGGTAAGACAAGGATTGATGTTTCAATGACGGTGCAGATTAAAAAGGATGAAGATGAAGTAGTGGTGGTGGGATACGGTTCAGTAAAAAAGTCCAGTCTTACCGGTGCCGTTGCTAAATATAAAAATGAGCGGTTAGATGAAACCCCGGTTTCACGTCTAGACCAGGCATTGCAAGGGAAAATGGCCGGTGTACAAGTTCAAAATATATCATCTGAAGCCGGTGCAGAGCCCAAAATAAGTATAAGAGGTATTAGTTCTATAAACGCAGGTGCTACGCCGTTAATAGTGGTTGATGGACAGCCGATACCTGATGGTTTAGGTTTTATAAATATGGCTGATGTGGAATCTGTAGAAGTTTTAAAAGATGCTGCATCTGCTGCTATTTATGGTTCTAGAGGAGGTAGTGGGGTAATATTAATTACAACAAAAAGTGGAAAATCAGATAAGGCAAAATACAATTTTAAATATTCTCTTGGAAGGAAAACAGACTATAGAAGGTATGATATACTAAACAGTAAAGAATATGTAAGCTTATTGTTTGATGAAGCCAAGTTGAGGTATGCAGATTCTGCAGCATATACGGTAGGTTTTTCTACAGCACAACGAACTGCATTTGGGCTGAACAAAGGTAATTTAATTACTGCGGCAGAAAGGGCCGAATATGTAATTGAACAAACTTTAATGGGTGGGCAGGGTACTGACTGGCAAGCTCAATCATTGCGTCCTGGCATTTTTCAAAACCTTCAACTAAGCGCATCTGGCGGTAATAAGGCAGTAAAGTATTTTATTTCCGGTGGTTATCAGAGAGATGAAGGAATGATGTACAAAAGCGACTTTGAACGCTTTAGTGTAAGAACTAAAATAGATATGCAATTTAGCAGAAGAAGTAAGTTGACAATTAATTTAAATCCATCTTATACAAGAAGGGAAAGCCCATCGGAAAATTTCACCAATTTCTATAGATTCCCCTCAGGTATTCCACTTTACCATAATCAATTGTCTGCTACATTTGTTAATACATCTCCCCAGTGGGCAAATATAAAAGCCGGGGATCTTGCACAGGCTCGTCATTTTAATGGGTTTTTATATACAGGAACAATGCCTGATGGCAGTATTTGGGCACCAACTACAACTACTGACCCTTTTGGAACTACACAAAATACGCCAAGATCTTCTGTTCAAAATCAAGATGTGAACGCAAATGAATATCGTTTGCAGAGTTCTGCAGATTTTAGTTTTAATATCTTGCCTGGTTTAGATTTTAAGTCTTTGGCCAGTTTATTTATAAATACATCCAATGGTTTAAATTATGCAAACAGAAATGCTACGGCAGATGGTATAGTTAGTAAAGCTGTTTATTTATCATCAACAACAATTGATTTATTATCTGAAAATACATTTACCTATAAAAAGGATTTTGGAAAGCATGGTATTAATGTATTAGCCGGGTTTACTTCACAGAAAACGATGACCAATAGAGATCAAACCACGGGTTTAGATTATCCAAATGATAATATCAGAACACTAAACAATGCTTCATTAATTGACAGAGGAGGTACTTTTGGTACAAAAAATATAGTAGGGTTATTGTCTTATTTGGGAAGAATTAATTATGACTATAATAGTAAGTATTTAGTATCTGCTAGTTTTAGAACCGATGGAAGTTCTTACTTTAGCCCCGGTAATAAATGGGGAAGCTTTCCATCTATTTCTGTAGGTTGGGTACCAACACAAGAGAAATTTTTAAGAGATGTTACATGGCTGAGCAAACTAAAGTTTAGGGGTAGTTATGGCGCAACCGGCAATAATAGAATACAAGATTTTGCATTTTTAGATTTATTAAATTTAGGCAACTACTCTTTTGGCGCAGGTACCGGAACATTAAGTACGGGGCAAGTAAATTCTACAACTAATATCGGCAAAAGAGATATTACCTGGGAGCGTACTTTTCAGAAAAATTTTGGCGTAGATATTTCTGTATTAAAAAACAGGGTTAGCCTTTCTGTAGATGCTTACCAATCAAAAACAGAAAGATTATTGTTGCAACAGTCTGCGCAGGCTATATCAGGTGTTGCTCAATCTTTCAATAATATTGGCAGTTTACAAAATACAGGTTTGGAGTTTGAATTAAGTACCGTAAATATTTCAAACAAAAAATTTAAATGGACTACCTCTGCAAATCTTTCAAAAAATAGAAATAAAATTCTGGAGTTAGGCGAAGAAGCTTTTTTACTAAATCAAGGCGAAAGAGGTGAAGTATATCAAAATAAAATTGGCAACCCACTTGTACAATTTTTAGGATTTAAAACAGATGGTGTTTGGCTATCGCAAGATCATATAAATGCAGAAAGGGCTAAAGGCTTAACTACTAACTTGAGTAATATTTTTGTACCAGGAGGCCTTAAACTGGTAGACTTAAATGGAGACAATATTATAGATAATAATGATAGAACAATTATAGGAGCACCTTACCCTAAGTTTACTTGGGGACTAACAAATGGATTTACCTATAAAGCCTTTGATGCAAGTTTTACACTACAAGGTGTACATGGTGGGCAAGTAATAAATGGTGATCTTGCTTACAATGAAACCAGAAGAAAAACGGTTGTATATATTAAAGACAGGTGGATAAGCCCCAACAACCCTGGAGATGGAAAAACGCCTTATTCCACAATAGGCTTCCCCTGGATGTTGACTGATTATGCTTTAGAAGATGCTTCATATTATGCTTTAAGAGAAGTTAATGTAGGTTATACCTTGCCTTCAAAAGTGGCAAACTTTGTAAAGCTTAGCTCTTTAAGGGTATATTTTGCAGGGCAGAATCTATTCTTCAAATCAGCCGATAGTTTCCGACCTATAAACTCCGAAGGCAGGGCTAATACAGGTCCTTATACCTCTTCCCTATTAGAGGGTTACCAAAGAGGAAGTTTCCCTATTCAAAAAACATTTGTATTTGGTATAGATATTAATTTTTAAAAAATAATTAAAACTACAACGATGAAAATTATAAAATATACTGCCATTCTTCTTATTACCATTTGTACATCTTGTACTAAAGTAATAGATATTGAACCACTTTCAAATAGCAATGCAGCCGATTATTACAGCAATTTAGCGGAGGTAAATATTGCGTTAACCGGCTGTTATAATGGTCTTCAAAAAACCATGGTAGATGAATGGACTCTAACAGAATTAAGAAGCGATAATGTAATACAAGGTGTAGCCGGAAGTACTGCTGTTGCCAATAGAGATTTAAGCGATTTGGATATGTTTTTTCCGAATGTTTCTCACCAAGGGCTTTACACATACTGGTTAAATACCTACAATAATTTGCGAAATATAAATACTGTAATAAACAGTTTAAGCCTGAATTATACAGCAAGCACAGGTACTTTAAATTATGATGCAAATAAATTGCCGGGTAGTGATGCAGATAAGAAACTGATTGCTGCGGAAGCTACTTTTTTAAGAGCGCATCATTACTTTAATTTGGTACGTTTATATGGAGGTGTGTTTTTGGTTCATGAACCAATTTCTCCTGAAGAGGCAAAATTAATTAACCGGAGTGCGGTTGATGAAATATATAAATTAATTATTGCTGATTTGCAAAATACAATAACCAATGGGCTTACAGCAAGGTTTAATAATATTGTACCTGCAAATTTAGGGCGTGCTAATACTTGGAGCGCAAAAGCACTTTTAGCAAAAGTATATTTAACGCTAAATAGAAAAACGGATGCAATAGTACTGTTGCAAGATATTATTACCAACAGCGGTTATACTCTACAGCCTTCTTACTCAAATATTTTTTCTGTAAGCAACGAAATGAATTCGGAAATTTTATTTGCTGTTCGTTATAAAGCTGGTGGCGTAGGTTTGGGTTCTCCTTTTCCAAATTCTTTTGCGCCAATAGGAAGTGGTTCTTCTATTGTAAATGGTGATGGACGTGGTTTAATGTACCCAACAACTGAACTAAACAGTGCTTATACTACAATTAGTTCAACAGGCGCATCAGTAAAAAAAGATTCTACCCGAGTGGTTTTATCTGCGGCAAATGCTGGCATTTTGCCAGGTATGTTTGTAACCGGTACACAAGTTGCCCCAGGTACAACTGTTGAGGTAATATCAGGAAATATTCTTACGCTATCTACACCGGCGATTGCAACATCTACTACCGCGGCATTAACTATTGGTGACCCTCGGAGAACGGCCAGTATTGGAGTATTTAGTAACAGATTATATCCTCAAAAACATATGTCTGCAGTTGGTATTGCCAACGATGGAGAAAACGATTGGGTGGTTATTAGATATGCAGATGTGTTGTTAATGCTGGCAGAAGCTCAAGGGAATTCTGTTAGCTCCATTGGCTTAATTAATCAGATAAGAAATAGAGCAAAATTGGCTTCCTTAAACCCGGCCCTTATAAATACAACTGCATTATTTGAAAACGCTTTATCATTGGAAAGAAGGTTGGAATTTGCTTTCGAAAACCAACGCTGGTTTGATTTGTTAAGGATGAATACCACATTTACCACAATAACCGCAGAGCAAAGAATGAAAGATCATTTTGCCGCAATTTATGCGGTTCATTATGGAGTATATCCAAACCCAAGATTAACATTAGCAGAAATGCAAGCTTTTGTAACACCTAACAGAATGTTATTGCCTATCCCGCAAAGAGAAATAGATAACAATACACAAATTGTAATTCTGCAAAATCCAGGGTATTAAAAGATATAAACCTAAAAAATGAAAAGACTATTATTTTTTATTTCATGCTTGGTACCTGCCTATTTGTTTGCGCAAACTGAAATGGATACCACTTATAAAGCTGTGGCTTATCCTGCAGGTTATACAGCAAAATTAAATGTTGTATACACTGTTGTAAATGGGTGGGAAGGTAAAGTAGATTTTTACCTTCCCGCAAATAATGGTAAACCTACAGCTATTGTTATAAATATACATGGTGGTGGCTGGAACCACGGTGTAAAAGAATCTCAAACAGGATTCAGTAGTTTTTTTAAAGCAGGTATGGCAGTAGCAAATATGGAGTATCGTCTTACAGGACAAGCTACAGCGCCTGCTGCTGTTGAAGATACAAGGTGTGCTTTAATCTATATTATTAATAATGCAAAATCGCTTAATGTAGATGTGAATAAAATAATAATAATGGGTGGAAGTGCAGGCGGTCATTTGGCATTAATGGGTGGGCTGCTTGGCAATGATAGACGTTTTGATAACAATTGCACAGGCAAAGAAAATATTAAAGTAGCTGCTATTATAGACAAGTATGGCATCACTGATGTGTGGGATTGGGCTTATGGAAAAAATATAACAAGTAAATCTGCCAACAGGTGGCTGGGCGAAAAGCAAAAAGAAGAAGCATTTGCCAAATCGGTTTCCCCTGTAAATTATATATCAAAAGACAGTCCCCCTATCTTTATTGTACATGGAGATGCAGACCCCACCGTGCCTTATCAGCAGTCTGTTGATTTGCATAAAAAATTATTAGCAGCCAAAGTAAAAACGGAATTTATGACTGTCCCTGGGGGTTTACATGGCAAATTTGAAAAAGAAAAAAATGCTGAAATCAATCAGGCTGTTATGAAATTTATTTTAAGTCTGGATAGTTTTAAATAACAGCAAATAAATTTATTTAAATCCAGCAACCACGCTGGAATTTTAAAAAATTATGTTGTAAAGTTTTATTAGCGTTACAGGAAATAACTAAAGCTATTTAAAAGAAAAAAATTATTATGAAGGCAAAATACATTGTATTTATTTTTTTAGGGTTTATTAGCTTTCAAGCAAGTGCAAAGATTATATTACCTCGCTTAATAAGTGATGGTCTTGTTCTGCAAAGAGATAAACCAATTATCATTTGGGGTTGGGCAGATGTTAATGAAAGTGTTACCGTTTCTTTCAATGAAAAAAAGTATGTTACAAAAGCCGGCGTAAATAGAAAATGGACTTTATCATTGAAGCCTCAAGCAGCAGGTGGGCCTTATGAAATGGTAATAACTGGCAGCAATACTATTATTATAAAGAATATTTTATTGGGAGATGTTTGGTTTTGTTCCGGTCAATCAAATATGGAATATGAACTTTGGAAATCGGCAGAAATATATCCCAAAGAAATAGCTGCTTCCGATAATAATCTTATCAGGCATTTTTCAGTAAAAAAAAATATTGCATTTAATACGGCAGATGATATTGAATCAGAGAAAGGTTGGGAATCTGCAAACCCCACAAGTATTTTAAACTGGACTGCAGTTGGTTATTTCTATGCACAAAAATTATTTGAAAGATACAAAGTGCCCATTGGTCTCATCAATTGCAGCTATGGCGGTACTCCTGCAGAAGCATGGATAAATGAAAATGAGTTAAAAGATTTTTCTGCTTATTATAAAAAAGCGGTTGCTTTTAAGGATTCATCTTTGGTAAATAGCATTACACAAAAGGATAAAAAATTTATTGACGAATGGAATAATCAGATAAATAAAAAAGATATTGGAACAACTCAGAAATGGTTTGCTGATGACTACAATACTTCAGATTGGCGAAAAATGCTAGTGCCCAATTATTGGCAAGACCAAGGTTTAGCAGATGTGGAAGCCGGAGTTGTATGGTTTACAAAAGAAATTAATATTCCTTCTTCTTTACTTAATAAAAATGCCGTTTTAAAGGTTGGCAATATTTTGCAAAAAGATATTACTTATTTTAATGGCACAAAAGTAGGCACCACCAGTTCTAAATACCCTTTAAGAAAATATTTAATTGATAAATCACTTTTAAAAGAAGGCAAAAATATTATTACCATCCGTATTTTAAATGAAAGCGGAAAAGGAGGGTTTCTTACAGACAAGCCTTATCAGTTAGAAATTGGAGATTCTATCATTGATTTAAAAGGTGAGTGGAAATATAATGTGAGTGCTACTTCTGCAACTTTGCTAAGAGACCAAACAACTCGTTTTCAAGATCAGACCAGCTCTATGTACCATGGCATGCTGGAGCCGTTGATAGGTTATGCAATAAAGGGTGTTATCTGGTATCAGGGAGAATCTAATATTAGTAGGGCAAACGAATACAATAAAATATTTAGTCGCCTAATCAACAGCTGGAGAAAAGAATGGAAGCAAGGTGATTTCCCATTTCTATTTGTACAACTAGCCAATAATAATTTACCCAAGAGCGAACCTGGTGAAAGTAAATTGGCTACTTTGCAAGAGGCACAACAACTTACGCTTTCCTTACCCAATACGGGCATGGCTGTAGCCAACGATATTGGCGAATGGAACGACGTGCATCCTTTAAATAAATTAGATGTAGGGAAACGTTTGGCATTAATTGCCCAAAAAGTAGCGTATGGAGATAACAAAATTGTTTACTCGGGGCCTGTTTATAAATCAATGAAGGTAAAGGCAAATAAAATTGTACTTACTTTTTCTAATGCGGGAAGTGGCTTAATAGCAAAAGATGGGAGCGAATTAAAATATTTTAGTATAGCAGACGCAAGTAAAAATTTTGTATGGGCAAATGCTACCATTAGTGGTAATACCATTACAGTATGGAATGATAACATAGCATCGCCTGTTGCTGTAAGATATGCTTGGGCTGATAACCCGTCAGGTGCAAATTTATATAACAGAGAAGGGCTACCTGCTTCTTCTTTTAGAACGGATAAATAATGGATATTATGAAATTAAATTGTATCCTAAAATCGAATAAGACTAACATTTTGATCAAGGTTATCTTTTCTAATAATTAATTTTAACTGATGAATATTTTTGTTTACTTGAGTTTTATTTTATCCATTTCATTTCCTGGGAAAGCACAAAAAATAAAAGACAGAATAATTTACGTTTCATCAGAAAGTCAATTAAAAAATGCTTTGGAAAATGCCCGTGCAGGAGATGAAATTATATTGCGGGATGGTGTTTATAAAGGAAATTTTAAAATAACCGAAGGCAATAACGGCACAGAAGAAAAACCGATTTTCTTACATGGGAGCAGCAGAGTAATATTGGATGGTGGCAGTAAAAAAACCGGTTATGTGCTTCACTTACAGTCAGACTACTGGCATATAAAAGGAATTAGCATCACCAATGGTTTAAAAGGGTTAATGTGTGATAAAGCAAATTATAATGTAATAGACAGTCTTACAATTTATAATATCGGAGAGGAAGGTTTGCACCTTAGACAATATTCGACCCACAATATTTTAAAGAATAATATTATTACCAACACAGGGCTCAAAATACCAGATTATGGTGAAGGAATTTACATTGGAATGGCAGTAAGCAATTGGAGTAAATACGGAGATGGAAAAGAAGACAGATGCGATTCAAATATAGTTGTGAACAATAAAATTGGTCCAGGCATTACTGCTGAATGCATAGATATAAAAGAAGGTACAACTGGTAACATGATTGTAAATAATATTTTTGATGCAGCTGGAATAACCGGCGCCAATAGTGCAGATAGTTGGATGGATGTAAAAGGAAACGGAACACTCGTTGAAGGGAACACAGGTTACAACAAAGCGGGTTCTATTTTAAAAGATGGCTACCAGGTGCATTGCGCAGTGGAGGGTTGGGGCAACAATAATATTTTTAGAAACAACATTTGTGAAGTTTATGCAAAGGGTTACGGTTTTAATATTGTTGAAAAAAGCAGCAAAGGAAATGCAACTGGTAACAAGGTTTATAAAAATAATAAGGTGGTAGGAGCGGGGAGTGGGGTTAGTAATGTGGGATTGGTAGGGGAGTAGGAATTAGGAATTAGGAATTAGGAATAGAATATAAATAATTTAACACTGGTGGTCCGTCGTCCGTGGTCCGTCGTCATCTAGAAAATATGAAAATTAAAGGACTTCGTTGGTGGA
Organism: Ferruginibacter sp.; assembly: GCA_031424845.1. Lineage (GTDB taxonomy): Bacteria > Bacteroidota > Bacteroidia > Chitinophagales > Chitinophagaceae > Ferruginibacter. The sequence goes on along the minus strand of JANPIF010000300.1, from coordinate 76 downwards.
TTATCGGGCTGATTGGTTTAGCTACCATCATCAATTATATTGACAGAAGTGCCATTAATATTATGTGGCCTTACAT
>JANPIF010000299.1:0-7202 GCA_031424845.1 Ferruginibacter sp. | reverse complement strand
ATGTATATCTCTTCCAATTCCATATGGTTGCGCAAGGGCTTGTAAACTTTGTATAGCTTCCACTTTGTTATCAAATTTCTTTTCATCAATCCCAACTAATTCTCCTTTATCAAAACTTAAACTTATCTTCTTTTCTAATGTTTCAGTTACTTGTGTAGGCCAAGCAGTTTCAGGTAAATATTCTTTACTGTTCAATGTTTCTTTTCCTCCAACCGATGTACCCCACAATCCTTTATTGATACTGTAAGCAGCTTTTTCAAAATTCATAGTTACGTTATGCTCTTTCAAAAAATTTATCTCTGCTTCTCTGCTCAGCTTTAAATCCCTAATGGGTGTAATAATTTCAGCTTGGGGTATCATAGTTTGAAAAACCATATCAAAGCGTACTTGGTCATTACCTGCTCCTGTGCTACCATGCGCTACTGCTGTTGCACCAATTTCTTTTACATAATCAGCCACTGTTATTGCTTGTATCATACGCTCTGCACTTACGCTCAGAGGGTATGTAGCATTCTTTAAAACATTACCAAAAATTAAATATTTTATACAACTGTCGTAATATTTTTGGGTAACATCAATACATGTGTATGAAGCAACACCTAAATTTTCTGCATGCCGTTTTATGGCTGCTACCTCTACCTCATCAAAGCCACCAGTGTTTACTGTAATGGCATGCACTTCATAATTTTTTATTTTGTTTAAATAGATAGCACAGTATGTTGTGTCTAATCCTCCACTAAATGCTAGTACAATTTTTTGTTTCATAAATTTTTAATTTGCCACGAATTACTCTAATGCACATGAATAAAAACCATTAGTGAATATTAGTGATATTAGTGGCTGTTAAGAAAATATCGAAAATATTTTTGCAAAATCCTTCTTCATAAATGGCTGTAACAATTTCGATTGTTTTATACGCATAAAACGATCATACAATTTTGAGTGTTGCTTAAAGTCTGCTTTTGTTTCTTCTGGTTCATAATGATCTTGTGGATCATACAACATGCCAGTACACATACAATTTTTTCTATCCTTACTCATCAATATCTCGTAATTGACACAACTTTTACAACCTGCCCAAAAAGCATCATCTTGTGTAAGCTCGCTATACGTTACAGGCTCATAACCTAAGTCAGAATTTATTTTCATTACAGCTAAGCCGGTTGTCAATCCAAATAACTTAGCGTCAGGATAAGTTGTTCTGCTCAATTGAAAAATCTTTTTCTTAATAGCTTTTGCCAAACCACCTTTTCTAAATTGAGGGGCTACAATCAACCCTGAGTTGGCTACATATTGGCCATGACTCCAGGTTTCTATATAACAAAATCCTGCCCAAATACCATCTTTGCTAAAAGCAATTACTGCTTTACCTTCCAGCATTTTTTGTTCAATATATTCAGGAGTTCGTTTCGCAATACCTGTACCTCTTGCCTTGGCAGAAGATTCCATTTCATTAGCTATAACAATGGCAAAATTTAAATGTTCTTTGTTTGCTATAATAATATCAAATTGCTCGTGCATGATGATAGTGAGTTTAAAATAAATAGAAAATGTTGGGTAGCATTTATATGAATATGCTAAAATCATTTTGGTTGGGTAACTGCTTATTGTGCCGTGAGAATATCAACGTCGCACAATAAAGGGAGTAGGTCGTACGGGGATAAAATAAAACGAAGCCTCTACAAAACTTAGTGGTTTTGCATTATTGTAGCTGATGCTGTGCGGCGTACTAATAATGAGGGTTTTTGTCATTTAAATAAATTCAGAACAAATATATAAAGAATATTTTTTTGAAGGTGCCTAATTGTAAATTTTATCAGAAGTTTTAGAAAAACAATAATTGTTATTTTCTATTATAATGTTTTATAATCTTAATTAAAACAATTGTTAACCCAAAGGCAAACAGTAACATTAACCAAACAATAATATAATCTGAGGAAAAAATGTTCATTTACAAAACTAAAAAATATTATACATAAAAAACCGCCCCTTTTCAAGAGCGGTTTTTAAAAATATAAAAAGCAATTTTATTTTACTGAAGCTACCAAAGCTTTAAAAGCTTCAGGCTCATTCATTGCAAGGTCTGCAAGCATTTTACGATTAAGGTCAATTCCTTTCTCAGCTATTTTATGAATAAACTCGCTGTATATCATTCCTTCTTCACGTACTGCTGCGTTTATACGGGCAATCCATAAAGTACGGAATTCACGCTTCTTTAATTTACGGCCTACATAGCTATAAGTAAGACCTTTCTCCATTACGTTTTTGGCAACCGTATATACATTTTTTCTTTTACCGTAATATCCTTTAGCGGCTTTTAAAATTCTTTTTCTGCGGGCTCTACTAGCTACAGAGTTTACTGAACGTGGCATATTTAATTTTTTTTAAAGTTAATGGTGGGTGCCAGGCATTTTGCAAGGCGATTCGTTTTATTTCAATCCAAGCAATCTTCTTACAAAATACATTTGTGTAGAATCTACCTGACCGTCTTTACGCATAGCACGCTTGCGCTTGGTAGATTTTTTTGTAAGAATGTGACGTTTGAAAGGTTTTTGGAAAACGATTTTTCCTGTACCGGTAACTTTAAAGCGCTTTTTTGCGCTGCTGTTTGTTTTTTCCTTTGGCATTATATAACTTGTTTATTGTTACTCCCTGCTGGCGCCCCGAAATGTCGGGAACTTATGGAGCCGTGTGGGAAATGTCTAAAAAGATTTCTCTTTTCGGAGCGCAAAAATAAGGGTTTTTTGTGAAAAACCTATGTAGTATTTGGATTAAAATTAATAAATGAAAATCAATCATTTATAAAATATTTCAAATACTTAGATTTAATGACTCAAATTTTATTAAAATTTATTCGTCTGTAGTACAACCTTTAGCAATAATTCTATATCATATAATAAAGTTTGTCCATTAGTTCTCTATATTCGTATCTCCTTCACAAAATTTCCTAAAAAATTATAAATGGTAAGATTTGCTTACTGCTAAGTGCTATTTTCGTCGTATAAATAAATCTGTAAAAAAAAATGATGAATAAAATTACTACAATGGTTTTGGGAGCAATACTCTTAGGGGCATCTGCTTACGCACAGAAAAGTGTTTCAGAAGTTCCAAAAGATTGGCATTTATTAGATCCCTCAACAACTGGCTATAATGGTATAAGTCTTAAAAAAGCTTATGATCTTGTAAAATCAAAAAAATTAAAAAGTAATAGAGTGCTGGTAGCGGTAATTGATAGTGGTATTGATACTGCACATGAAGATTTAAAGCCTATACTTTGGACAAATCCTAAAGAAAAACCAGGAAATGGTATTGATGATGATAAAAACGGTTATATAGATGATGTACACGGATGGAATTTTATTGGCGGAAAAGACGGCAGAAATGTAAAGGAAGACAGTTATGAGGCTGCAAGAGTTTATCACAAATTAAAAATAAAATGGGCAAATAAAACCAACGTTGATGCTGTTACCGCAGCGGATAAAAAAGAATTTGCAGATTTTGAGAGAGCAAAATCTAAGATTGTTGGAGATGTAAATCCACAACAAATGCAACAAGTAAATTTTATGCTGGGTAAAATATTGAAAGGTGATTCAGTTATAAGAAAAGAAATAGGAAAGGAAGAATATACCGCTGCAGACATGGAAGCTTATAAACCTACTGATGCCGATGCAAAAATGGCGAAGGGAATCTTATTAAATATTTCAAAAGCAAATAACACTACCGATATAAGTAACACAATGCTTATTGAAGAGTTGAATGGTGAAGTTCGTAAAGGTGAATCATCAACAAAAGCGCCTGTTGAATTCAGAAAAGATATAGTGAAAGATGACGAAACAAATATTAACGATCGCAATTATGGCAACAACGATTTGCTGGCAAGTACTCCTATGCATGGTACACATTGTGCCGGTATAATTGCAGCTGTTCGCAACAACGGTAAGGGAATGGATGGCGTAGCAGATAATGTAAGAATTATGGCAATACGTGCTGTACCAGATGGTGATGAACATGATAAAGATATTGCAAATGCTATTCGTTATGCTGTTGATAACGGTGCTCAAATTATCAGTATGAGTTTTGGTAAGGATTTTTCTCCGGAGAAAGAATGGGTAGATGATGCATTTAGATATGCTGCAAGTAAAAATGTTTTATTAGTACATGCTGCAGGCAACGATTCTAAGAATGTAGATACAACTTTTAATTTCCCAAATCCATTTTATATTGATGGAAAAGGAAGAGCAGAAAATGTTATTACTGTTGGTGCTTCCGGCGATCTTAAAAACGGCGGTCTTACAGCATCCTTTAGTAATTATGGTAAAAAAGAAGTGGATTTATTTGCACCGGGTGTAAATATTTATTCAACATTACCTGGCGGAAAGAATTATGGAAACTTAAGTGGCACATCAATGGCATGCCCTGTAGTAGCAGGTACTGCGGCATTATTGCTCCAATATTATCCAAATCTTTCAGCTGTTCAATTAAAAGAAGCTATAGAAAAATCTGCTGTTGTATCAACAGAAAAAGTAAACAATCCTGAAACAAAAGAAAAAGTTTTATTGAGTGAATTATCGAAGACAGGTGGATTTTTAAATGCTTTTGAAGCCATGAAATACGCAGGTACTATTCAAACAAAAAATAAAATGGTAATACCTCAAACAAAAATAAAAAAAACCAAGAGAGGATAGATGTGAGTTGTGAGTTGAAAATATGAAAAATGGCCGCTTCAAATTATTGAAGCGGTTTTTTATTTGTTGATAATGTACATTTGATAAAATTAATACCATGAACCAACCATCTGTTTATAAAAATTATTTTGATAACTACACTTCGCTTGTAAGTGAACTTGATTTGATGAGTGCAATCACTAATCAGGAAAAAGCATTGGATGATTTTTTGGATTCAGTTTCAGAAGAAAAATCTAATTATGCTTATGCAGAAGGTAAGTGGACCCTGAAAGAAATGCTACAACATATTATAGATACCGAAAGAATATTTGCTTATCGTGCTTTGGCAATTGCCAGAAAAGAAACCGCTACATTACCCGGGTTTGATGAAAATTTGTATGCAGATAATTCTGATGCAAACCGTAGGACATGGGCAGCCCTAAGTAAAGAAATAAAAGTTGTAAGAAGCAGTACAAGTTTATTATTTGAATCATTTACTGAAGAAATGTTGCAAAACACAGGGAATTTTAGTTCGAGCAATGGTTCTGCCAATACACTTGGGTTTATTATTGTTGGTCATATTTACCATCATATTAATATAGCCAAGGAAAGATATTTGTAATTCCTTTTCCAGGTTAACTTAAATACTTGAAGGCGCTTTTAAAATAGCCACTGTTAACCTACTCACGCAAATAAGTTTTTCGTCTTCATCATGTATTTTTATATCCCACACATGTGTACTGCTGCCCAAATGGAGGCGTGTGGCAGTTGCTATTACTAAACCTTGCTTAGCACTTCTTATATGGTTTGCATTTATTTCTAACCCAACGCAAATAAATTTTGATGGATCAAGTACGTAATAAGATGCCACACTGCCAACTGTTTCAGCTAAAGCACAACTTGCACCACCATGTAAAAGTCCGTAAGGTTGTTTTGTACGATCATCTACCGGCATACTCATTTTAAGATAATCATTGCCTACTTCCACCCATTGCATACCAAGAATAGTACCCATTGTATTTTCGGTGATGCGCAAATCTGCAAGAGATAAATTCTTATTAAACCAAATACTATTATTTCCCAACTTTAAAAGTTTTTTTGATTGATTTATTTACAGCTTTAGGTAAAAATTTTGCCACATCTCCCCCGTTTCTCAAAACATCTCTTACCAATGTAGATGCTACAGAAGTGAATTGTGGCAGGCAGGTAAGAAATACAGTTTCGATATTATCTGCAAGACTGCGATTCATATCTGCAATAGCTTTTTCGTATTCAAAGTCATTAACGTATCGAATACCTCTTAAGATAAATTTTGCACCAATTTCGTTACAACAATTTACTGTAAGACCATCGTATAGTACGGCTTCCACTTTATCATTTTCCGCATATATTTCATTTAGCCAGTCAATACGCTGCTGGTCGCTAAACATGGGTGTTTTATTAATATTTCTACCTATGCCAATAACAATTTTGTCAAACAAAGGCAACGCTCTGTCTATTATATCTGTATGACCAAGGGTAACAGGGTCAAAAGTTCCAGGGAAAAGGCAGATGCGCATTTTTAAGTGGTTAAGTGTTTTATTATTTTTTACGTATTTATATTGACGGTTAGTAACAATTGATAAGTGACTTAGAAATATTACAAAAAAATAATAATATTTAATTAAAATTTGCTAAATCATTTTATTCATTTAGCCATTCCGCTCGGCCAACAAATACAATACAGCCATTCTTACTGCTACTCCATTTTCTACCTGTTGTAAAATAATAGAATTCTTTCCATCAGCTACATCACTGTCAATTTCTACACCACGGTTTATTGGTCCGGGATGCATAATTACTATTTCTTTTCCTAAACTGTCCAATATTCTTTTGGAAATACCATAAGCTAAGTTGTACTCTCTTAAGGTGGAAAACAATACTTTTTTTTGTCGCTCTAATTGTATTCTTAGAACATTTGCCACATCACACCATTGTAATGCCTTTCTTAAATCATATTCAACTTTTACACCCAATGCTTCTTTAATATATTTTGGAATAAGAGTTGGTGGACCAGCGACCATTACTTCTGCACCCATTTTTTTTAATAAATAAATATTGCTAAGTGCTACACGACTGTGCATAATATCACCCACCAAAACAATTTTTTTTCCTTCTAATGTTCCTGTTTTTTCCTGTATAGAAAATGCGTCCAACAATGCTTGTGTAGGATGTTCGTTCGTCCCGTCGCCAGCATTTACAACTGCGGTTTTAGGTAGATGTTTAGCAAGGAAATGGGCAGCCCCACTTGCCTGGTGGCGCATTACAACCATATCTACCTTCATGCTCAAAATATTATTCACCGTGTCCAGCAGCGTTTCCCCTTTAGAAATGGAAGATGCAGATGCACTAAAATTAATAGAATCTGCCCCTAGTCTTTTTTCTGCAAGTTCAAATGATATGCGTGTACGGGTGCTATTTTCGTAAAATAAATTTACTATAGTAACATCCCTTAGAGAAGGCACTTTTTTTACAGGACGTTGTAAAACTTCTTTAAAT
>JANPIF010000298.1:0-4063 GCA_031424845.1 Ferruginibacter sp. | reverse complement strand
CATTGATTTTTTAGTTTTTCGATGCCAATATTTCCAGAATCATCTATGGCTTCCACTTCTATAAATGTACCCAAGCCCTCTACTCTATCAAAATGAAATTTTACATTATCTACAAAATAAATTTTACGAATTTTATCAACTACTATTTTAATGCCATGCAATTTTAAAAGTATTTTTTTAAACGCATCATCAGGTGCATGCTTGTATAATAAAATATCAGATTGTTTGGCAGAAGCCAGGTCTTCTCTTTTATACCATATCAAAGCATTTTCTATATTACCTTCTCTCAATTTTAAACGGCCATCAGTCACATTATAATAAGTATCTTTTTGATGATCTTTTCCAATAAATTTTGGATTCAACGTAAGCAGTTTTTCCTCTAAACCCTTTAAATCTTTTGCTTTTGCTTTGAACTCTATGTTTAAATGTGTCATTTTATTTAATGTATAATATAAAGAAAGAATTATTATAGTGTTGCAAATTTTGCAGTAAACATAAATAACTTGTTAATCAGTATAAAGTTTGTTTACAAAAACTTACTTTTAATTTATGAAAAAAATATTTACAATTTTTATAGGTCTCTTGTTTACCCTTTCTCTTTATGCACAATCTCAAAAAAAAGTTTATAGGTATGTGGTAAAGTTTAACAGTGAATGTTGCGGTGTTCCAAACGAAGCGCCATTAATTAAAAGCATAGCTAAATTTAAAATAAAGAACAACATTAGAAAATTGGCATATTATAAAATTTCACCAATGGGTAGAGAAGGTGAATATTACATGGCTTTTCAACTAAAAGAATTGACTGAAAAAAAATTGGTTCTGTTTATGAAAGAAATTGATGCTACGGTTTTAAAAATGAAAGACAAAGGAAGTGCTACTACAGAAGAAAATATGATTATTGACGTACAATCTTTATCAGGCAGAACCACCATCACAAATAAAATTATCTAACAGTTTGAATGGAGCGATGCTTTTTTAAACATGCATTTTGTATTTAAAAAAATTTTTAAACATAGATTTAAGATGATTAATGCGCAAAATCCATTTCATAATCTCCCTTGATTCTTTCTATTGAAGGATTGAAGTAACCAAACTTCACTTCAGGAAATTCTTCATGAATTAGTTCCATAAACTGTTTCATACCCATGCATTCGCCGGTATCCGTAATATTTATTTTGCCAAGATACCAATCTGGATCAATATTAAAATTGCGCCACTGTATCATGTTCAATCCCGTTTCTTTAATAAGTTTTCTCAATGCCTCATACTCTGCAACGCTGTCCGTCATGCCAGGGAAAACGAAGTAGTTAATACTTGTCCATGCACCAAAACTGCGGGCAACTTTTAAGCTCTCGACAATATCTTCAAACTTATAATTATTGGGGCGGTAGTAAGGTGTATAAATCTCTTCCCGTGCAGAGTTTGTACTCACTCTTATGCTTGTGAGACCTGCTTCGCACAATGCTTTCACTGCTTTAGGCATACTGCCGTTTGTATTAATGTTGATGCTACCTTTTTGTGTATGCTTTCTTATTTCAATAATAGATTCTTTGATTGTTTCCCACATCAACAATGGCTCGCCTTCGCAGCCTTGTCCGTAACTGATAATGGGGTAAGGCGCCGTTTCCAAATGCGGTACTGTAAACTCTACAATTTCTTCTGCTGTAGGTTTAAAAGTAAGTCTGTCCTGAGTGCTTATAATTGTTTCCTCAATTGGTTGAAAAGAAATACAACCAATGCAATTTGCATTACATGCAGGCGATACAGGTACCGGGCATTCCCACCTGCCAAGCGCAAGGTTGCGGGCTGCAGGACAAGTGTACGTCATGCAACAATTTTCCATTAAATGTTTTACCAGCCTGTTGTTTGGGTAAGCTTTTAATAAATGATCTGTACCCACTTCTATTTCATCATCGTGGTAGCCTTCACTCTCCTGCCTTATATCTTTTTCTATACGAACTGCGGGTACATAAATTTTCTCATCCTGCCAGCCTGCTGCAGTGTAACAAAATAATGGTAATGTAGGTGCATCGGGCATTGTTTCGTAAGCAGAAATATACAATCCTGTATGTGCAGGCGGAATAAATGCCGCTACTGCCCATCCTTTTTCGCAGATGCGCATCTCCCCTGTTTTTACATCTATTCCAATACCACGTCTGCCGGGCAGTTCGTATAATTGTCCCCCTTCAGGCAATAAAATCCATTCTTCTTCTGGTATTGGTAAAGCATCCCAGCCGCTTCTGCCGGCGGTGTACAAGGTTTCATCTTCATAAATTCCACCTTTACCATCGGAGTACATTAAAAAAGGAGATTGCGTAATTACTTGGTTCATGGGGCAAAAATACTTTTAAATGGTTAAATGGATAAATTGTTTTATGATGGAAATACTCTGAGTATAGGGCACTTGTATGAATATTGTTCTTTGGCGAAAACCCGCCGAGACGGTTTAATGGATAAGATTATCACACCACCCATTGAACCCCTCCACATCAAACCCTTCTGCAAAAGGCTTTTCAATATTAAACTGTAATAGTTTATTATCTTTTAAATCGATGGTAAGTATATCATCTTTCCAAATTACCTGCGCTACTTCTGTCCATGAATATTTTTTTATAGGAAACGATGGATAGGTGATGCCTTCTTCATCAAATAAAATGATTTGTTTTTTATTGGTAAAAAAACTCATGGCAGCAAAAAACAGCATGATGATCCCCATCCAAAAATTGCCAAAGTACATCCAAAGCAATGCACTGGTTATTAAAGTAATTTCTATTATGGGAGATTTAATATGCTTTTTATTAAGCAAATAATAAAGCCAGGGAACGGCATTTAAAACCAATGCAATAATGGCAAAAACAGATGCATTGTTATTTGTTCTTAAAAACACATAACCAAAACCTAAAAAATTTAATGTGAGCATTATAAACGTAAAAATCTTGTAAGTTTTAATACGCTCATTGGGTATTTCTATAGCAAAATTATTCACTTACTGCATTGCTTTTGGTGAGCAAATTACAGAGTCTATATAAAATTCTTGCACCTACGTTCTCGTCCCACTCATCATGACTTACACCAACTTCATTTAAATCGAAACCAATTATTTTTCTGCCGCTCTGCATTATTTTTTTAAAAAGAAAATATACTTCCTGTACTTCAAAACCACCATGCACGGGAGTTCCCGTATGCGGACAAAGTTTTGGATTTAATCCATCAATATCAAAACTGATAAATACATTTTGGGGAAGCGTTTCTATTATTTCATCTACCATTGTCTTCCATGTATCGCCTTCATATTGTCTTTCTTTTATGTCCTTATCAAAAAAGGTAACCACTCTCCCTTCACTTTTTTCCATGTAATCCAACTCTTCATCGCAATAATCTCTAATGCCAACCTGTACCAGTTTTTTTATTTCAGGAATTTCCTGCAAAGCATTGTACATGATAGATGCGTGAGAATAATTAAAACCTTCGTAGGCTTTTCTAAGATCCATGTGTGCATCTATTTGCAAAATGCCAAAATCTGAATAAGTTTCTGCAATGGCTTTAAAATAACCGAATGGCGTACTGTGATCCCCGCCTAAAAGGCCCACAATTTTACCTTTTTGCAGCAATTCTTTTGTTTGCTCATACACCCAGTTGTTTAAAAACAAACTTCCCTCATTTATATCTCTCAGTGTTTTGCACATAAATTTATTGGCAATCACTTCTTCCCCATGAGATATATAATTAATGTATAGTTCTGCTTCTTTCCGTAAAAAATCACTTTTGGTAAGGATTTTCTTATCCGGCAGACGCATGTAAAAACCTTTTCGCCATTCATCTTTAAACTCACTGTCAAATAAATCTACCTGGAGGCTGGCGGTAAGTATATGATCTGCAGCCCTTGCTGTACCTGCATTATAACTAACGGTTACTTCCCATGGAATGGGTAAAATTACCAGTCTTGCTTCTTCTTCAGAAAAAGGTAAACCAAAGATATTGTTGTTGGGGTTTCCTACAGAGTTGGGGTCAAATTGTGACAGATCGGACATTAGCTTCTTTTTGAAAATTTTGGCAAAGATAG
>JANPIF010000297.1:0-4774 GCA_031424845.1 Ferruginibacter sp. | reverse complement strand
AAAATGTATAAAGCTATCACACCAATTCCTACCCAAAAACCAATTTTGGTCCATTTTCCGGCTTCTTGAGATGCACGGAATGCGCCATCATAATCGCCGGCTGCAAATTTGGAAGATACTTGGGCTGCGTTTACAATGCCTGCTATGCCAAATGGTAAGCAGCAAAATAATGTAACTAAAATAGATTCAGCCAGCCAATTTTTTGGTTGTTGAGGAGTTATGATATCCATGTTTTGGTAAATGATTTAGCAACAATTTAAATGTTTGTTGATGAAAGAAAAAATAATATTTAAAATTCCCGATAAAGAATCTAGAATTAAAATTTTTGCTTCAACATTACAGAAATCTAAAACTGTTTCATACCAACAATGAATTGAGTTTTCTAAATAAATTTATTAATAGAAATGAATAACAACAATCAATATCATTTTCCAACAGATGTAGACAATATTTTACAGAGAATTGATAAGATAGATCCTATTCAATATGGGCGTACCCGAAATTTTATTGATGGGGATGTTACGTATTTATCCCCCTACATATCACGGGGAGTTATAAGTGTGAAAATAATAAAAGAAGCTGTATTAAGACGAGGATATAAACCAACAGAAATACAAAAATTTATTCAAGAACTTTTATGGAGAGAATACTGGCAACGCATTTGGCAAAACAAAGGCGATAAAATATTAACTGATTTAAAACAGCCGCAACCAGATTATTTACACAAAGAAATACCCCAAATTATTGTACATGCAAATACATCTATTACTGTCATAGATAATTTTATTAAGCAATTATATGAGCAAGGTTACATGCACAACCACATCCGAATGTATGTAGCAAGCATCACTTGCAATATCGCAAAAGCACATTGGCTTCAACCTGCACAATGGTTGTATTATCATTTATTGGATGGAGATATTGCAAGCAATCATTTGAGCTGGCAATGGGTTTGCGGCAGCGCCTCTGCTAAAAAATATTATTGCAATCAAGAAAACATAAATAAATTTACGGGGAGCAATCAGCAACAAAGCTTTTTAGTGCATGATTATGATGAATTGAGTAACATGCAGGTGCCTGATGAATTAAAACAAACAAATACACTGACTCTTCAAACTATCCTACCTGAAACAGGTAATTTGAATATTGATGAATCTAAACCAACTTGTATTTATAATAGTTATAATCTTGATCCTTTCTGGAGAAAAGGGGAAGATGTGAATAGAATATTATTGTTGGAACCATCTCATTTTAAAAAATATCCCGTGAGTAAAAAAGTACTGGATTTTATTATTGCACTATCCAAAAATATAGAAGGTATTTTTTTGTATGTAGGTGAGTTTAAAGATATTAATATTAAATACTCGCAGCCCGATAAGAATTTAATTTTTAAAGAGCATCCCGCATTTGCTCATTACAAAGGTATTTGTGATGAAAGAGATTGGATTTCTGAAAATGTAAAAGGAGATTTTAATTCTTTCTTTTCCTTTTGGAAAAAAGTTGAAAAAACATTTTGATATAGTATTATTTGTTAAAATTTTAAAACCAACATTCATCAATTATCGTATTTGAAAAAAAACCCTTTTAAATATGATAGTTCAAAAAATTACAACCAAATTTTTAAAAATTACGCTTGGCCTAACCTTAGCAAGCATGACTTTTATTAGTTGCGAAAAAGACGATGAAGAAATGATCGTAACTCCTCCTACTCCGCCAGCTGTAAGGCCTGATATTGTTTTTTATGGCTTAACGCAAGACAATAAAATTTTCAAGTATAATGCAAAGACAGCCGAGGCCTCTTCAGGTTCAATTTCTGTTAGTGGTTTACCATCAGGTGAAAGAATACTTAGTATTGATTTTAGACCTGCCACAGGACAATTATATGGCTTAGGTAGTAGTAGCAGATTGTACACTATTAATTTAAATAGTGGTAATGCCACTGCAGTAAATACTGTACAATTTACTCCGGCTATTAACGGTGCATTGGCAAATATTGACTTTAACCCTACCGTTGATAGAATAAGATTGGTAACCAACACAGGCCAAAACCTTCGTTTGAATCCTGAAACCGGTTTGGTTGCAGCTACTGATTTGGCTATTAATGGTGGATCAACACCGGTTATTACTTCCATTGCTTACACAAATAGTGTTGCAGGAGCATCAACTACTGATTTGTATGACATTGATTTAACATCAGGCAAATTATACAAACAAACACCTCCCAATGATGGAGCGTTGATGGAAGTTGGTTCTTTAAATGTAAAATTTAATGGTAAAGGTGGTTTTGATATAAATCCAGATAACAGTACAGCTTTAGCAACTTTTACTGTGAGTGGCGTTGATAAACTTTATACCATAAATCTTACAAACGGAAGTACAACATACCTTGCAGATTTAAGTGTTCAATTAGTAGATATTGCCATTCCAACCCAACCCGTAGCTTATGCAATTAGCAATGGAGGTATGTTTCAAATATTTAACCCTACAGCTTCTACGGCACCTATCAATAAATCTATTACAGGTTTAGCGGCAGGTGAATCAATTTTAGGAATAGATTTTCGTCCGGTAAATGGCCAATTATACGGCATAGCGGCAACAACAGCAGGTGCTGCGAAACTTTATACATTTAATTTAAGCACAGGTGCTGCTGCAGGTGTAGGTACAGGTTTTTCAATAGCTACAGGTGTAACTGCTGTAGGATTCGATTTCAATCCTGTTGTTGATAGAATTCGCTTTGTATCTAATACAGGACAAAATTTAAGATTAAATCCTAATGACGGAACTATAGCTGCAACTGACGGGAATATAAACCCTGGAACTCCAAATGTTACCGGTGCAGCATATACCAATAATTTTGCAGGCACTACTACTACATCATTATTTGTATTGAATGATACTGCATTATATAACCAAACTCCGCCAAATAATGGAACACTTGTAAGGTTGGGAAGCTTAGGCGTTACAAATGCCACACAAAATGGGTTTGATATTGGTGGAGCTAGCAACAATGCATTTGCGATTTTTACAGTAGGTACTACCTCAAAGATTTATGGTATTAATTTAACCAGCGGTGTTGCTACAGCTGGTGTAGATTATCCAAATGCTGTAACAGCAATGGCTGTAGGCTTAGGATTTTAAATTACAATCCCTTTAGATTTCATATAAAATCCTGCTAGTTTATTAGCAGGATTTTTTTTATTTATTGTACGAATCTGCTTAGTAAATAATATAACCTGGAGGAAGTAAATGGAATATTATATGTATGAATGTTAGGTTTATTAATAGAAATGTATAACTCTAAAAAAAAATCCCTGACTAATATATTAGCCAGGGATTTTTTCTAATGATAAATATTTTTACAAAGCACCAATATCCATAGATTTTGTGCGCTTGGATGCCAAAGAAGGATCCATTTCTATTGCTTTATCACACATGCCTTGACCTTTATCTTTTTGACCCATTTTTTGAAAAGAAAGCCCTGCTTGATATAAAGCCTTTGCATCTTTAGGATTACTTTCTAATAAACGCTGGCAATAACTTAATGAGCGGTCATATTGTTTTTGCTCATACAAAATTTGAGCAAGATCTCTCAACATTTCTATATTGCCTTTCTTCTGATAAATGCCAAATAGTTTCTCTTCTCCTTTTGCATATTGACCACTGTATAACAATGCATAACCATAATTTTCATTATAATCATTGCTTACTGGGTAACCATTTTTTGCAGCGGTTTCAAATGCAGTTACAGCACTTCTATAATTATTGTTATTGTAATACAATAACCCAAGTTCATATGCCCACGCATTTTTTTCAGGATTTAAAGAAGAAGCCTTTTCATAAAATGGTACTGCCTTTCTATATTGCTCCATATCCATATAAGTTCTTGCTAAAATATAATTTACCTGAACATCATCCGGGCTTTTACTTACCACTTTTAGTAATGCTCTTTCAGCAGCAACGTAATTTTCTTTTTCATAATTTGCTAAGCCGATGATTCTTTCAGGATTATCGCAACCTGCACATTTGTTGGCAAATTCAATGGCTTTATCCCATTGACGATAATCATAATATAGATTTGTAAGTTCTTTAATTACGGCAAGGTTAGAAGGTTGTAATTCATACGCTTTTAAAAAGTTTGCCTTCGCCTGGTCGGTTTTTCGCATTTCCTTATTTGCCAACCCATTTTCTACATATGCTTCTGCATAGGTCTTATTAAAGCCGATAGCTTTTTCAAAATTGGCTGATGCCGTTAAATATCTTTTAGCATTCTTTTCTAACATTCCCTGGGAGAAATAGAATGTTGAGCTATCAGATAAATTAATTGCATGTGAATTGTTAGATACACATGCACCAAAAATAAAGAGTAGATTTTTCATAGTGGGGGTTATTCAATTTTTATACCGCTAATACAGTACTATTGCTGTAAACGCATTTATAGCTATAGTTATTTTGTATAACTTTTTCTTTTTATCAACACTTTCACATATAATATTTTTATTCATGTAATTACCGCTACCCCAGTATGCTATATCGTCAGTATTAAATATTTCCTGCCAGCTTTGTTTGCCTTTTAAATAAATTTCTTTTGCTTCATGGGCGTAGTCGGCTACATTTAGAATAACTACTACATCATTACTGCGATCAACACCTTTTCTTCTGTAAATAATTAATCCCTCCTGTGGTTTAGAAATATCTTCCCAAGCAAATCCTTTTTTATCAAATTGTAACTCATATAAAGATGGAATTGTTTTGTACAAATTATTTAAACTTCTTA
>JANPIF010000296.1:0-3533 GCA_031424845.1 Ferruginibacter sp. | reverse complement strand
GTATGCTTTTATTTATCCAAACCAAATAATGAGTAATTATAAAATACCCACTCATACTTTTCTACAAGAAGTTGCTACACCGATAATAATTTTTCATGGTACTAAAGATGGAGTAATTCCTTTGCGCTGCGCAAAAAAATTAATACCTGTTTTAAAAAATACAGATCAATTTATTATTGTTGATGGAGCAACGCATCAAGATATAAATTCAAAGTCTATTTATTATAATGCGATTGATTCATTGTTGAGGTAGAAAAATTAAGGCGCATTGCAAATTACAAAGTTCGATTTAATTAGAGTGTCAGGCTGAGACACTCATAAAATTTTTTTTAAGTTCTTTGCAAATGACAAAAGTTCGATTCTATTGTACTGTCAGTCTGAGCTTGTCGAAGACGGTGTGCTATTAAAACCCGCTTTCGACAGGCTCAAGCTGACATTGCAATAATTTGAAAGTGAGCGATTTGAGGAATGTGTCATTAGCAGCTTGTCGAAGTCGTTGTCCTAATAGAACCTCACCTTCGAAATGCTTAGGGTGCACTATAAAATTTTGAAAACTACACTTAAGCATAGATGACATTTTAAAATCTTTAAATCAAAATTTATTTTACTGATGAAGCTTTATTATGTTTATTCTAGAATGTAGTGATGGTAGCTATTACACTGGCTTAACTAATAATTTAGAAGAAAGACTTGCTCAACATCAATCTGGTTATGTAGTGAAGTGTTATACTTATAAAAGAAGACCTTTAAAATTATCATACAGTTTACAAATGAATGATATTAACCAAGCTATTGCTTTGGAAAAACAAATTAAAGGATGGAGTAGAAAAAAGAAAGAAGCATTTATAAAAGAAGATTGGTTAAAATTAAAAGACCTTTCAAAAAATCATACGCAGAATGGGAAGTCCAATTTTTAAACTTTTAAGAAGTTAAAAATAAACTTTTTGTAAATAATTTAATTCGATTTTAATATTGTCAGGGTGAGGCACTCATAAAAAGTTTTAAGCTCTTTGCAAATAACTAATTTTGATTCAATTGGAGTGTGTGAGGCACTCATAAAATACATTTTAAGCTCTTTGCAAATTACAAAATTTCGAATCTATTGGGTGTCAGGCTGAGCTTGTCGAAGCCGAGGTGCTACAATGAACCCGCCTTCGACAGGCTCAGGCTGACATTGTAATGCTTTGAAGGTAAGCGTTTTACTTAGGGTGTCATTAGCAGCTTGTCTAAACCGTTGTTCTTATAAAAACTTGCCTTCTACAAGCTCATGCTGACATTCTAATAATTTAAAGTAATAGATCATTACTCAGTGAAAGATTATTATAAAATAGAAGAACCAAAAACCTACATCTCCTTCAACAAAACTCCCTCATCCTCTACAATAAGCTTATACTTTAATCCATGTTTTAAAGCCACATTATTTTCTGCATGACTTACCGGAAAATCCAAACACACAGGATAATCGTATTCAGCAACCAAATCATTTATTATCTCATAAATGTTTTTACCAAATGGTCTTTCAGTATCTTTTAAATCTGTAAAGCCACCTACTACCAACGCAGCAAGATTTTTTAATTTGCCACTTCGTTTTAATTGCACCAGCATTCGGTCAATATTATATAATTGCTCACCAAGGTCTTCTAAAAATAAAATGCACTTATCTGTTTTAATATCAGATGATGTTCCAATTCCATTTGCCAAAAGGGTGAGGTTTCCACCAATTAATTTGCCAGTGGCAGAACCGTTTCTATTTGAAGTATTTGCTTCAATATGGTAATCTGCTTTTTCACCTTTTAGTGCCGCCAACAACGAAAGTATATTTTCACTTTTATCACCACCATCGTTAAAAGCCGCTGCCATGCTTGCGTGCAGCGATGCAATTTTGAAATTGCTAAACAGGTAAGTATGTATAACGGTAACATCGCTAAAGCCAATAATCCATTTTGGATGCTTTAGATATTTTTTAAAACAAATATTATCTATAATGCGACTGATACCATAACCACCCCTTGCAAAAAGTATGGCGTCAATGTTTTTATCATCTAAAAAACGTTGCAATTCCTCCAGCCTTTCATCATCAGTGCCACTAAAATAATTTTGAGAATTACCGCCGACTGTTTGCCCCACAATTACTTTATAACCTTCCAATTCTAGCGTAGAAATACAAGTAGTAACGTTTTCTTTATTCATATAGCCTGCTGGGCAGCATATTGCAATGGTATCTCCTCTTTTTAAGTAAGTTGGAACGGTCATTTTTTTCGTAGTTTTATAATCTTAAGATGTCAATTTATGCGTTTTTTTTGTTTTATATTGTTGATTTGTGGTTTTAGTGTAAATGCACAGCCGCCATGTGCTGGTCCGGGTGCAACAGCGCAAACCGCTCAAGCAGTATGTGCAACTCAAAGTTTCCCACAACAGGCCATCCCATTTTGTACTGGAGTTGTTTTACCCCCAATAACTGGTAATAGTTGTACTGCAAGTGATAACTTAATTCCTACAGATAATTCTGCATGGTATTCAATTCATATTTATCAATCAGGTACTTTAGGATTCAGCATAAATCCGTTTAATCCCGGATCAGATTATGACTGGGTATTGTTTAATATAACAAATCAAGCTCCTCAAAATGTATATACAACTAATTTAGTTGTAGGTTATAACCAAAGTGCTACTACTGGTGCTACCGGTTGTTCGGCTGCAGGAACTGTCGATTATAACTGTGCAGGAGCAACTCCCAGATTTAATAGGCTACTACCGGTAAATGCTGGTGAGGATTATTTGTTAATGGTAAAAAAGTTTTCGGGTAATGGTCAAGAATATACTCTTGTATTTAGCGGCGGTACAGCTGTTCTTACAAATACTTTACCACCAACTGTAACAACTGTATCCCAAGTAGGCTGTATTCCTACCCAAGTTAGGGTAAATTTTTCTGAAGATCTTCGATGCAACAGTGTCAGTACAACTGGTCTATCTGAGTTTGTTATATCCAATGGACCACATACTATTACAGGTATTACTTATTCCTGCAATGGTGGTTCTAATTCGTTCAACACGCTTACGCTTAACCTTCAAAATCCTTTACCACCCGGCAATTATACACTCACAGTTAACCCGGGTGGAGATGGTAATACATTATTAGATGTTTGTGGGGATCCAATGGTAGCCGGCGTACCCGTCCCTTTCACCATTCCCCCACAAACTCCACCAACAATAACACAGGTTACAAAAGCCAATTGTGCAGCTACTGTACTAAAAGTTGCGTTAAGTCAGCCGGTAACCTGCGCCAGTATTTCAGCTAATGGATCAGAATTTAATATTACTCCAGGCAGTCCTGGAATCATGTCTGTAACCACAAACTGTAGTGCTAGTATTCTTTCGACTGATACACTTTACATCAATTTAAATAATCCATTGGCAGATGGGAATTATACTCTTACTGCTAATGTGCCAGGAAATACATTTACAGATAACTGCGGTATCCCAATGGTTGTTGGAACTAATAGAACTTTCACCATTGCTACAACTCCTGCACC
>JANPIF010000295.1:0-1047 GCA_031424845.1 Ferruginibacter sp. | reverse complement strand
TACACATCCGGTTTTAAGTGGCAAGGCCTACGAAAATATACAAAGTAGTGAATTGGAAGAATTGGTTGTTTGCGATACAATACCTGTAAAAAATCTATCGGAAAAAATTAAAGTGTTGTCGGTTGACGAACTTTTTGCTGTAGCACTAAGAAATGCTTACGAAAATAAAAGTATAAACAGTTTATTTATTAGAGGGAGATTACGGGGAAAAATATAAATCATTATTCATTAAAACTTTTCATTTTGGCAAATACAAGCAAAAGTCTTTACGGCGAAAAATGGAAAAATGTACATTTTGATTTTGAACATACAAACAATTACCGATTAGAAATTTCAAACTTTGGGCGTATTCGTTCTTTTAATAAATTATCTGATGGTAATATTTTAAATGGATCTATAACTGAAGGCTACAAAATTATAAGACTTAAATTTTTTAAACCTACTGAGCCCGCCGATGCAAAAAAGCTGCTAAAGCTTCAAAAACAAATAGCAGCAGAAAGAAAGCAAATAAAATTTTTAAAAGAAAATGGGGCTAAAACTTCTTTTATTAGAGAAGAAGAAAAAGAATTGATGCTAAAACAAAAATTATTATCAAAAGCTTTAGCGATAAATACCAAAAAAAGAACCATTAACTATCACTTTCTTATTCATAGGTTAGTTGCTACTTATTTCTTACCAAAACATTCTCCCAATAAAACAATTGTAGCACACTTAGATTTTAATAAATTAAACAATGAAGTAAGTAATTTAAAATGGATGACACAGGAAGAAAGTAATGTACATCAACAACTTAGTCCTTATGTAATTGAAGAAAAGAAGCAAAGGTTGTATAATGGCAGAGAATCTAACCGAACTACTAAACTTACGATTACAAAAGTGATGCTTTTGAAAAAGCTATTAAATGAGGGTAAAACGGTGAAGCAAATGGTAAAGCAGTTTAAAGTGAGCGATATGCAAATTATCAGAATAAGAAGAGGAGAAAACTGGGGAAGTATACCTGCTGCTACATGAGGTAGCAAATATGCTAATTTATGGGTGTAAACTAAG
>JANPIF010000294.1:0-1719 GCA_031424845.1 Ferruginibacter sp. | reverse complement strand
AGGTTTGGTAATATAATCGTCAGCCCCTGTTTCAAGGCCTGTTATCTCAGAATTTTCATCACTCATAGCTGTCAAAAAAATAATGAGTGTTGGGTTAAAAGCAGGTTGAGACCTCAGAATATTACAAACTTCAATACCAGTTTTTCCGGGCATCATCACATCTAAAATTATAAGATCCGGCTTCTGCTGTTTTGCTTTTTCTAAGGCTTCATCCCCATTCTTGGCGGTAAAAACTTCGTATCCTTCATTTTGTAAATTAAAGGATATAATTTCCAGAATATCTGTTTCATCATCTGCAAAAAGGATCTTTTTGGCTGTACTCATACGTTAAATGTTAAGCAAAAGTAAACTTTCTATTAAGTATGCACTCCGTTAAATGAACGTTATAACATTATTAAATTGTTAACGGATGTGCAACAGTTTTTATAATATAGTGGTCTATAAAATACCTGCAATAAAAATTGCACCATATTTGCATACGAACCCTATTATATGAAGTATATTATTTTTACATTTTTTGTTTTGATTTCCTTTTTCGAAGTACAGGCTTTCTCCGACACAACCAATATCCCTATTGGTAGAAAGAGTCGCCATGATGATATACGCAATGAGCAGAGAAATATAGATAAAATGGACGGGAAAGAGGATGGAATGCTAAAAGCAGGATCGGATGAAAATATAACCCTACAATTAAGCGATGCTCTTTTTAGAACTCCCAACGAACTGCGCCAGTGGATTGAAAAAAACGATGCACAATTACCTACCAATAATGATAAAGTTCGTTATTTAAGAAATATTGCTGAAGTATTGCTTTATTTTAGAATAAGTAAAAAAGAAAATGAAATAAACATTACCCAATTACCAGCTTTACTTTCTTCATTTAATAAAATAATAAAGGCCAAAGTTTCAGGTGAATCTATTTTGCCATTTTTAAAAGAATCATCCTTTCCGGTTGCAAAAATAAATGCCAGAATCTTTGCAGAAGGCAAAGAAAAAAATGATGCCGCAGCCATTGTATATTTAAAATATGCAGATTTAAATCACGATAAAATTTTACAAACCATTGCCCCTTTTGCAAAAGAAAGTTTTGCAGATAGTTTGGTAGTTGTTGCTTGTAAAACAAACCCCGTACAGTTTTATAATTATGCGCAATCGGATGGATCTACTGTAGGCAAGTTAATACACCGTAATACCGATAAAATGGTAAAGCAGGTAGCTGCACTTAGCAAAACCGATAATGCTCTTTTTTACTTTCCTTTTTTAGATGATCTTTTATCTGAAAGGCAAAGCATAGATAGTATAAGAAGATATGTGGGAGATGGTGATAAAGGATACGATAGTATTGGTTATTTTAAACTGCTTGTAAATACTGCTACCGCATATTCTAAAAGAATGGGTAAACCATTTTACGATACTGCCATTGCATATTATGGTGCCAATGGTTTATTAAAAACGCTGCAGAAAAAAGCCTTGCAACATTTTATAAATCCTATAAATATGCTGCACGACCAAAATAACCTTGCCATAAGAATGAAGGCTATACAACCATTAGCTGCTACAGATTTATATTACATGATGGTGGTGGGTGAAAATGATATTTATACCAGCAGCTACAAACATAGTTTTAATAGAATGCTGCAGATTATGGGGCAAAAACCAAAGGGAGACTCTTTGTTAATGGCTGTAAACTTTAACCAATTTAGAAAGTTTATAAAAATG
>JANPIF010000293.1:0-2828 GCA_031424845.1 Ferruginibacter sp. | reverse complement strand
GGCAATTGGACTTGTGTTGCCAGAGCTTAAAGGTAAGTTAGATGGTGGTGCACAAAGAGTACCGGTGATTACAGGATCGGTTACAGAATTATATTCTATTTTAGAAAAAACAGTAACGGCAGATGAAGTAAACGCAGCTATGAAAGCAGCAAGCAATGAAAGTTTTGGTTATAACGAAGATGAAATTGTAAGCAGCGATGTTATTGGAATTAGCTTCGGTTCATTGTTTGATGCTACCCAAACCAAAGTACAAACCATTGGAGATAAGCAATTGGTAAAAACAGTAAGCTGGTACGATAATGAAATGAGTTATGTATCTCAATTGGTGAGAACGGTAAAGCATTTTGCAGGATTAATAAAATAATATCTTAATTATAAGTTTAAAAAGGCTTTCTTCGGAAGGTCTTTTTGTTTTTAACACTAATGAGTAAACATTAACTTTACAGCAATTAATTATTTTAATCATGAGCAAATTTTCCGACTTCAATTTTAAAGACCACACTGCCCTTGTACGAGTAGATTTTAATGTACCATTAGATGACGCATTTAATATTACTGATGATAATAGGATGACTGCAACTATTCCAACCATAAAAAAAATATTGCAAGATGGTGGCAAAGTTGTTTTAATGAGCCACCTTGGTAGACCAAAAGACGGACCTACTGATGAATTTTCTTTAAAGCATTTAGTAAAACATTTACATGAATTGTTGGGGGGCGAAACAAAAGTTTTTTTTGCAGATGATTGTATAGGCTCACAAGCAGGAATGACAGCTAGCATGATGCGTGCAGGTGAAGTATTGTTGTTGGAAAATCTTCGCTTTCACAAAGAAGAAGAAAAAGGTGATGAAGCTTTTGCAAAAAAATTAAGTGCACTTGGTGATGTGTATGTTAACGATGCATTTGGTACCGCACATAGGGCACATGCATCTACGGCTGTTATTGCAAAGTTTTATGAGCCAGCAAATAAAATGTTTGGGTTGTTAATGGAAGCAGAAGTAAAAAGTGCAGAAAAAGTAATGCTTGCAAATGAAAAACCTTTTACTGCCATTATAGGGGGTGCAAAAGTGTCTGATAAAATATTAATTATAGAAAATTTATTGGAGCGTGCTACCGATATTATTATTGGTGGTGGCATGGCTTATACATTTTTAAAAGCAAGAGGTGGCAATATTGGTTCTTCACTTTGTGAAGATGACAGACTTCAAACTGCTCTGGATATTTTAGAAAAAGCAAAGCAAAAAAACGTAAGCATTCATTTACCCGAAACATCTGTTATTGCAGATAAATTTGCTGCAGATGCAAATACAAAGGATTGTCCGAGCGATCAGATACCCGATGGATGGATGGGACTGGACATTGGCCCAAAAGCAATTGGTATTTTCAGTGAGATAATTGGCAAATCCAAAACTATTTTGTGGAATGGCCCCATGGGTGTTTTTGAAATGGAAAAATTTCAGAATGGTACAAAATCTATTGCATTGGCAGTGGCAGATGCTACCAGCAAAGGAGCATTTTCCTTAGTGGGTGGCGGTGATAGTGTGGCCGCTGTAAATAAATTTGACTTAGCAGAAAAGGTAAGTTATGTAAGTACGGGTGGTGGGGCGTTGTTGGAGTATTTTGAAGGGAAGGTTCTCCCAGGGATAGAGGCGATTGGGAAATAATTTTTGTAAATAATTTTTGTGAATATTATTAGGCTAAAGCTATTCTTTCAAATACTTTTTCATTAAATAAATTTTTTAAATAATAAAAAGCCCCGGTAAAAACCGGGGCTTCAAAATCACTTTTCAAATCCTTTAATCTTTAGGATTTAATGCTTTTTCAATTCTTCTGCTCATTTCTTTTAAATGAATTTTGGTCATTTGATCTGTAGAAACTGTTGCAGCTGTATTTATTTCTGCTTTTAATGAAATAAGGTGAGCACGTACGGAAGCTTGAACGTCCACATAATCATTATCTACCGGAGGTGCAAACCCACGACCAGGTGTAACACCTGGAGGAATTACAACAGGAGGTGGTGGATTTAAAACCATGTTCATTTTATCTACATAGTTTTGTTGCAATTGTCTGCGGTACACGTCCACCGGCTTACGGGTAGCTAACTCACTCCAAATTCCTCTTTTCACATCTGTCAGCATTTCTGGAATGCTGTATGGATCATTACCTGGGAATGTAGAAGCTTCTACTAAATTATTCAAAGTACTGGCTCTAAATAAATTCCCTAAAATTCCCTCCTGCAAATCTCCCACTACTTTTAGGCCATTCAATCCTGTCTTGCTAAAAATATCATTATTGAAAAGCCACTCAGGTGTTTTAAAAAGATTTTCATTTAAATAATTAACGGCTTCTTTTTGCTTTGATTTTGATACCGTTTCAAAAACAATACCCGGCTCTTCTGTTACTTTTGGTGTTTTCATAATACCACCAATTATTCTTACAACATGGTTGTTATATCTGTTAAACTGGCCGGTAACTTCTCCATACATCAATGCAAGATTAGTGTAATCCTCGTTTGCAACTTTGGTCCACTCATTTAAATTTGGCACTATTCTTTTGAGGTTCTTAATACCATACAAACTGCCTTTCACTGCATCATCTCCCACTTGCTCTGAAAGGTTGCGAGGATCATCTCTATTCGATTCTCCATCTCCAAACCACAGTCGTTTGTTTTTCATATTTTCCATCACCCATTTATTCATCGCAGTTTTTTCTGCGTCAGCAGTTTTAAATTCATCAAATCTTCGATAGCCCCAATTGATAGCCCAATCGTCATAATCTCCAATGCGAGGAAAAATCCCTTTGGGACTAATATTATCTTCGGGTTGTGC
>JANPIF010000292.1:0-12589 GCA_031424845.1 Ferruginibacter sp. | reverse complement strand
CGAAAGTGACATACCTGTTTTAATAGCTTGCTGTCCCGCAATAGAACGCAGCAGTATTTCTCTTCTTGGCAATTTTACATCCGCTGTAAAATGTTTGTACTGCTCTATAACTTTTTCAAGTATCGATTTTTCGTTACCTGTGATTATGTCAGCAGGAGTGCCTTGTATTACAAATGTATTGTTGCCAAAGGGTTCTAACTGATAACCCAGTTGTTTAAGATCTGGCAACAGTTCAGCTAACATAATAGTATCTGCAGGCGCCAGCTCAATAGTAGTGGGAAATAAACTTTGCTGTGTAGCAATAGCTTTCCCTGAAACCGCACTCGCAAAACGCTCATACAAAATACGCTCATGGGCATTTTGCTGGTTTATAAGCAAATAACCTTTATCATTTTGCACTACAATATAAGAAGCATGCAACTGCATTAAATCGCTGTGCGGTTGTGGCTGCTCATTGTTTACTGCCAGCTTTTCAAACACAGGAATTGGTTGTGAAGTTGGAGCATAATCTTGCTGAGCAGTGGCGCCAGGCTTTTCGTAAAAATCTTTCCAATGCGCTAACTCACTTCTCTTTTCTACAAAATGTGCCTGGTTTTTTTGTGTAAATGTTTGAAACAATGATGAAGAAGAAGCAGATGATCGATTCTGCTCTGTAATGGGTTTATTCACCGCATCTAAATGTTGTATGGAACCATCCAATTCAAAATCGAGCGTAGGGGTAATGCTAAACTGTGCAAGAGCATGCTTTACCGCACTTTGTACAAAAGCATATACTATTTTTTCATCTTCAAACTTTATTTCCTGCTTGGTGGGGTGTACGTTTATGTCAATCTGTGCCGGATCTAAATCTATAAAAAGGGCATACATGGGGAAACTATCTTTCGGTATCATATCTGCAAAGGCACTCATAATAGCATGGTTGAGGTAAGCACTTTTTATAAAACGGTTGTTTACAAAAAGGTACTGGTCTCCCCTTGTTTTTTTAGCTGTTTCGGGCTTGCCCACAAAGCCAAGGATATCCAAATAATCTGTACGCTCCTGCACACTTACCAATTTGGCGTTGTAGTTATTGCCAAGTATTTGTACAATGCGTTGTTTGAGCGTACCTTTTTCTAAATGAAAAACCTGTTGTCCATTGGAGGTAAGAGAAAAGAATATTTCGGGGAACGCCATGGCCACACGTATAAATTCATCTATTATGTGGCGAAGTTCAGATGGGTTGCTTTTTAAAAAGTTTCGGCGGGCAGGCACATTAAAAAACAGGTTTTTCATGGCAATGCTTGTGCCGGTAGCTGCTGCAATAGGTTCCTGCTTTTTTACCACACTATTATCTATTTCCACATAAATACCAGCTTCATCTTCTGCTCGCTTGGTCTTTAATTCTACTTGAGCAACAGCTGCAATACTTGCCAATGCTTCGCCCCTAAAACCCATTGTTTTTATGCGAAACAAATCTTCTATATTACTTATTTTAGAAGTTGCATGCCGCTCAAAAGCCATACGGGCATCGGTTTCGCTCATGCCCTTACCATTATCTATAACCTGTATCAATGCCTTGCCGGCATCATTTACAATAAGATTAATTTCTGTAGCACCAGCATCCACCGCATTTTCCAATAGTTCCTTCACCGCACTTGCGGGCCTTTGTATAACCTCGCCGGCAGCTATTTGGTTGGCAATATTATCTGGCAATAATTGTATGATATCGAGCAAAAGAGAAATTTGTTTTAGGCAGCAAATTTATTGAAGGTTTAGGAGAAACAAGGAAAAGAAACATTGCTTATTAAGAATATTATGAAGTGCAGTAAATTGTAGGAAGTAAATTTGTTTTTAAAAACTAAAACGGACACCTGTAACTTATGAAATTTGGAAAGACAATTAAAATATTTCTTATTGATGGAGACCCTAACGGGAGAATGAGCTGTGAGCTTTCTAACTGGTCAGGAAAAGCTTATAAAATACCGAGAATTAAAATTAAGGATTGTACCGATCGAGATGAGTTAACAAGTACGGGTGTCTATTTACTTTTTGGGAAAACTGATGAAGGAAATGAACAGGTTTATATTGGAGAAGCTGAATCAATTTTAAAACGTTTAAACCAACAATTAACTCAAAAAGATTTTTGGAATGAAGCCATTATATTTATAAGCAAAGATGAAAATCTAAATAAAGCTCACATTAAGTATTTAGAAAACCGTTTGCATGATATTGCAAAATCTGCAAATCGTTATAAAATTGATAACTCCTTAATTCCTACTCAATCATCAATCTCAGAATCAGACAGAGCAGAAATGGAAGAGTTTATTGAGTATATTAAAATGCTCGTGAATACGTTAGGTCATAAAGTATTTGATGAGAAAAGGGAGTTTAAACCAAAGCAAAAGCAAGAAACATTTTTCATTAAATCGGTTCGAAATGCAGAAGGGCAAGGAGAACCAACTTCAGACGGATTTGTTGTTTTTAAAGGATCAAAAGCAGCAGCAATTATTGTAAATTCTATGTCGCCTAGTTTTATTAAACAAAGACAAAGATTAATTGATGATGGAATACTTGTCAATAAAATTGAATTCTTTGAATTCTCTGATGACTATATTTTCAGTAGCCCTTCGACAGCTGCGGTAATGGTGATGGGGCGAAATGCAAATGGTTTGATTGAATGGAAAAATTATGAAGGGAAGACTTTGAAGGAATTTGAGATGAATGAAAAGGATAGTGTTGGGTAAAGATGACTTCCAATTCTTAATTTTATTTTCAACTTAATGGCACACTTTTATTAATCTTCTGCAAGAGGAGTACACTTAGAAAGACTTTAGCAATGAAAATTCCGTTTAATGAACAACAAACTCTGAACTATATTTATCAAGAAGAATTTGATAATTTATCATGGCTTGACAAACAATTAGGAATTCGCAAGGCCACTATTTACACTACGAATGAGTTGGCAAAAAAATATAAAAAGCTGATTGATGAAAAAAAATTAAGCAAAACTTTCCAGCCTTTCAAATTTGATCAAATTCTGTTAACTATAGTCAGCATTATACTTATCTGGCTTGTTGTGGAAGCTGTACAAAATACTGAAAATCCGAATGGTTGGGTAAGAGTAATAGTTTTTTTATTAATAACTACGGTATTAGGGTTTGTAGTAGTAAACTTTGATCCAACCAGAAATTTGAAAATAACTTTATCCACAGTTGGAATAGCTATAAACGAATTCAGTTACCCTTGGAAAGAAGTATATCAGACATATATAGTTATAAGAAGGCATGATGGTGGCCACTCTTCTTATATTATTCTTGCACTTGATACAGGAGTGACGCATAGGTATGAATTTACAGGTTTAATGCCATTTACTTCAGAGGATAAAAAGTTATCAGCCTTTATCGAGTATTACAAAAACTTCGACTAAATTGTTACAGGAGGTTAGATACTTTTACAAAGTTTGAAATTATGAATATATCAGAAGATTTTTTATAAACCGTTTTATACTTATGGTATAAAAGTAAAATATAGTTTATTCATTTTTTATAACAATCCCTTCCCATTTCTCTCTCCATTCTCCCTTTGCACTCCCAAATTCCTTTCTTACATTTACAACTATGATAAAGAGCACAACGATTGCAGTAGCCGCACTGTTTTTTTCACAAATTTTATTTGCACAAACAAATAATGTACAGGCAAAGAAATGGGCAGATAGTGTTTATAAAACCTTATCGAAAGATGAACGCATTGCACAATTAATGGTGGTGCGTCTTTCTACTATTGACAGTAAAACCAAAACAGTTACTTTTTACGACGACATGGTGGAGAACCTTATAAAAAAATATAATATTGGTGGCATTTGTGTGTTTCAGGGGAGTCCGGTAAAGCAGGCTAATATTATAAACAGGTTGCAGAAAAAAGCAAAAACCCCGATACTAATGTGTATAGATGCAGAGTGGGGTGTGGGCATGCGTATGATTGATAGTGTACTGCCTTTGCCAAGACAGATGATGATGGGGGCTATGAAAGATGAAACAGTGGTATATCGTTACGGACAATTAGTGGCCACACAATGCAAGCGTATTGGGTTACAGGTAAATTATGCGCCGGTTGTAGATGTAAATAACAACCCTAACAACCCGGTAATAAACGACCGTAGTTTTGGTGAGGATAAATACAAGGTGGCAAACTTTGGTATTCAATATATGAAGGGAATGCAGGATGCTGGAGTAATGGCATGCGCAAAACATTTTCCAGGGCATGGTGATGTGGCTGTAGATTCTCATTATGATTTGCCGGTAATAAATAAATCAATGCCTCAATTGGATTCGCTGGAATTATATCCTTTTCGCAAAATATTTGAAGCAGGTGTGGGCAGCGTAATGCTGGCGCATTTGTATATTCCTGCCATTGATACTACTACTAACAGAGCAACTTCGCTTTCTCCTTTAAATATAAATGGATTGCTGCGTAACCAATTAAATTATCAGGGATTAACGTTTACTGATGCGCTGGAGATGCAGGGAGTAAAAAAGTTTTATCCGGATGGTGCTGCCAGTGTACAATCATTGATAGCTGGTAATGATATGCTTTGCCTTCCAGGGCATGTGCCAAGCGCTATTAAAAAAACAAAAGCGGCAATAAAGAAAAAACAATTAAGCTGGGATGATATTGAAATGCATTGCAAAAAAGTTTTGATGGCAAAGTATGCATACGGATTAAACAATTTACAACCCATTAATACAGATAATTTAACGGCTGATTTAAATGCCGGCATTCCTGCAATGAGAAGATTGGTGGCAGAAAATGCCATTACATTGGTTGCCAAAAAAGATTCAGGATTTTTTCCTTTAAGAAATACAAAGCCCGGTGATATTGCTTTTGTTGGTTTTGGAATTACGAGCGAAAATGAATTGGCAAAGAGAATGCGTACAGATTACAATGCTGCTATTTTTTATGAAAATGATGCAGATCTTTTTAAAAAATTACAAAAATTTAAAAAGGTAGTAATTGGTATTCATAATGTAGGTAGATATGCAGCAAGCAATTTTGGTTTTACAAAAACCAGTCTCGAAAAACTGAGATTACTTCAGCAAAAAGATAATACCATTTCACTTGTATTTGGAAATGCATATGCACTTAAAAATATGTGCGATGCCCCAAATTTAGTTATGTGTTATGAAGATGATGCAGTAGTACAAGGCACTGCAGCAGATTTGCTGCAAGGCAAAATATTTTACAAAGGAAGTTTACCGGTAACCGTTTGCGATAAACTAAGATATGGTTTTGGTATTGAAACTGCAGCATTGCCCACACTTTTTAATAAGGCAGATGAAAAAGGATTTACGCAAAATATGTTTTACCAAATAGATTCAGTGGTAAATGACGGAATTGCAAAAATGGGTATGCCTGGGTGTGTGGTACTGGCACTGAAAGATGGTAAAATTGCGTACGAAAAAGCTTTCGGAAATTTTACCTACGAAAAAAAAAAGCCGGTAACGCTCAGCACAGTTTATGATTTAGCATCTGTTACTAAAATATGTGCTACCACATTAAGCATAATGAAGCTGTATGAAGAAGGTAAACTCGATTTAAAAAAAAAGTTAAGCTATTACCTTCCTGAAACCATAGGCACCAACAAAAGCAATTTAATTATTGAAGATATTTTAATGCACGAGGCAGGGCTTGTAGCTTACATTCCATTTTATAAAGAAACAGTAGATCCTTTAGGGAAGCCATTGCCCAATGTTTATGCCTCTACTCCAAACGATTCTTTTAATATTCCTGTAGCACAAAATGTTTACATGAAAAATGCATGGAGAGATACTATTTACAAACGTATTTTAATGAGTAATGTTGGTCCTCGTGGTAAATATATTTATAGCGACAATGATTATATTTTTCTGGGCAAAATTGTTGAAGCTATTTCTGGCTTAACAATGGATGAATATGCACTTCAACATTTTTATGCGCCCATGCAATTATTTAGCACAGGTTATGATCCGCTACAGCGTAATAGTATAGATGATATTGCTCCTACGGAAAATGAGAAGATATTTAGAACACAATTAATACAGGGGAGTGTACACGACCCAGGTGCCGCCATGATGGGCGGTGTGGCAGGCCACGCAGGTTTGTTTAGCAATGCATACGATCTTGCAGCCATCATGCAAATGTTGCTAAATGGTGGTAGTTTTAACGGCAAGCAGTATTTCAAGAAACAAACCGTTGATTTGTTTACAGCCTACCAAAGTAAAATAAGCAGAAGAGGATATGGTTTTGATAAACCTGAAAAAGACAATTCAACACGTAAAGAACCATACCCATCTTTATTTGCATCACCTTTTACATTTGGCCATACAGGTTTTACTGGCACCTGCGCATGGGCGGATCCTGCAAGTGGATTGGTGTTTGTTTACCTCAGCAACAGGGTATATCCGGATGTGAGTAATACCATGCTTAAATTAAATGTTAGGGGTAAAATAATGGATATTTTGGAGACTTCTTTTTTACCCACAAATACACAAAAGTAGTTATATTGTGTTTTTGCTTGTTGTATCTTGCAACTTCATTAGCACCCCTTATTACAACATGAAGAAGAAATTAATTTTGATATTTATTGTTGGCATAAATTTTTTTACTTCCTGCAAAGATGAATATACACTTTGTGATTTATCCAAAGATGTAAGATTTATCGCAAGTTTTAATCAAAGAATAAACGGGACGGATGTATTGATGGCAGCACCCAACTTAAGTATTACACAGTTAAGTAATAACTCCGCCCTTTATACACAGCAGGTAAATGTTTCTACTTTTTCTTTTCCTTTAAGCCCTGTGGCAGATTCTGCAAAATATAGTTTTAAGCTTGCCAATAATTTACAAGCAGATACGGTTACCATTATTTATACTTCCACAGGCACAAATCTTTCGTTGGAATGTGGTCCTGTTACTTACCATAATATTTCAAAAATAAAAACAACTACCAATACTTTAGATTCTGTAAAAATTACTAATCCTGTATTAAATACTGACTTGCTGCAAAATGCAAAATTTTATTTTTAAAGTATAAAAGCGCTACGCAATTATGAAACGGATTGTAAGATCGTTATTGAAAATCTTTATCGGTTTTTTTGTGTTGCTCAATATTGTGGTTATATGCCACGCCTATAAATTTACCCATTATTATGATGCCGGCGAAGTGGTAATTAAACAACCAAAAGAAAAAACAAGCTGGGATAAAACAAAAGAACTTTTATTTGGGTTTACAGCAGTAAAGCAAAAAAATATTGCACCGGATAGTATTTTTAAAACAGTTTATTTTAAAACAAAAGACAGTTTAATACTGGAAGCTTGGATAATGCAGGTACCAAATGCAAAAGGTACAGTGGCCATGTTTCATGGGCACGGTGGCAAAAAATCAGGCATATTAAAAGAAGCGTATTCATTTCAACAAATGGGATATAATACGCTGCTCTTAGATTTTAGAGCGCATGGCAACAGTGAAGGAAATACCTGTACCATTGGTAATGATGAAGCAGAAGATGTAAAGGTTGCGTATGATTATTTACAGCAGCAGGGAGAAAAAAATATTGTATTGTGGGGCATTTCTCTCGGTGCGGCTACTATTACAAAAGCAATACATGATTATGGTATTGAGCCGCAAAAAGTAATATTAGAAATGCCTTTTGGTTCATTGCCGGATGCAGTTGCCGGTCGTGTAAAAATAATGGGTTTACCGCCGCAGCCTATATCCACCATGCTCATTTTTTGGGGTGGAATAATCAATGGCTTTTGGGCGTATGATTTAAAACCTAGTAGTTACGTAAAAAATATTAAGTGCCCGGTATTACTCCAGCGTGGCAGTAACGACCCAAGAGTAACATTAGCTGAAACAACAGAATTATTTAACAACATACCCAGTCAAAAAAAATGGGTAGAGTATAATGAAAGTGCACATGAATCTCTATGCACAAAAGAAAATAATAAATGGGTAACGGAGGTATCGGCATTTTTACAAAAATGACCCCACATCAAATTTCAATAGACGACTTTAATTATGATTTACCGGACGATAGAATTGCGCTGCACCCCCTGGCACAAAGAGATGCATCTAAACTTCTGGTTTATAAAAATGGTGATATTGAAGAAACTGTTTTCTCTGCAATAGATCAACATTTGCCTAAGGAAACACTGCTTGTTTTTAACAATACAAAAGTTATCAATGCCAGAATAAAATTTACAAAACCCACAGGTGCAGTTATAGAAATTTTTTGCCTGGAACCATTTGGGGCCATTACAGAATACAGTACAGTGATGAATGCAACAACCTCCGTACAATGGAAATGTTTGGTAGGTGGCGCAGCAAAATGGAAAGAGGAGATTTTGCAAAAAGAAATTTTTGTTGGCAATGAAAAAGTAATATTATCTGCTAAAAAAATAGAAAAGATTACAGAAGCATTTATCATTGAATTTTCGTGGGAGCCTTCAGGTTTTTCATTTGCAGAAATAATAGAAGCAGCGGGTAAAGTGCCATTGCCGCCATACATAAAAAGAAATACTGATGAAGAAGATACAAGCCGCTACCAAACTATTTTTGCAAAGCATGATGGCTCAGTAGCAGCACCAACAGCGGGGCTACATTTTACAGAAAACATTTTTGAGAAACTTGCCACAAAAAATATACAAAAAGCATTTGTAACCTTACATGTAGGTGCAGGTACATTTAAGCCTGTAAAAGCAGCTACCATGCAGGAGCATGAAATGCATGCAGAGTACATTGATGTAGATGTAGCTACTATACAAAACCTACAAAATAATATTGGTAAGATTGCCGTTGTTGGTACCACCTCACTCCGCACCATTGAATCACTTTATTGGTTTGGTGTAAAAGTTTATAATGATAAAAATGTAAAAGAATTATCGCTTCACCAGTGGGATGTGTATGAAGATGATTTGAAAAATACAAAATGCACTGCACAAGAAGCACTGAGTGCTTTACTTGTATGGATGACAGTAAATAACAAGCAACGAATTTTTACACAGACACAAATTTTAATAGCGCCAAGCTATCGTTTTAGAATGGCCAACATTTTAATCACCAATTTCCATCAGCCCAAATCTACCTTACTTTTATTAGTAGCAGCAGCCATTGGTAATGATTGGAAAAAAATGTACGACTATGCTTTGCAAAACGATTTTCGTTTTTTAAGCTATGGAGATGGCAATTTGATTTGGTTGTAAAGTATAAAAGGTTAAATCAAGCATGATTGAACCTTTTATGAATGTTTTTGTGATGATAGCACCCACCACAATTCTTATTTATAAATATCATTAAATACGCCTGCCAAATGCACACCGCCTTTTACTAATTGGTCGTTAAGGGGTGCAATAAATTTATAATTGTATAAATAATCTAAACGCTCATCTGCTTTTGTGCCGGCATATACTTTTTGGGTAAGGGTGTAAGTGTCATAAATCCATTGTGGCAATGTTTGTGCCTGCCATTTTTTTCTTTGTGCAAGGGTAGTAAAATTTATGGCTGCTGCATATTCAGTATAACTTAATTGCTGAAACTCTATTAGGTTTGAATCCCACACCGAATGTAAATTTTCCTCCTGACTAAACCATTTTACTTTCACTGCATTTCCGCCTCTGTCTTCTGGCCTGCCAAGATGCATTGGCTGGTGAATATCTCCAATAATATGTATCAACAATCTTACATACAGTTGTTTTGTTTCTGTAGGTAAAAGCCTGTTGGTTTTTAACTCTCCTACAATAAAATTAATTTTTGTATATGCATCGGTAGCAGTATCTGCTGTAAGAAAACTGTTTACCTGCTCAAAAGATAATCCGCTACTAAGGTTTACATAATGCCATGTAGAAAGATATTTGTAAGCAGGATCGCTCTTAATAAAATCCGGCCAGTTACTGGCCATAGCAATGCTTTCAAATCCTAATATTTTTTGTATTTCCTGCTTTGCTTTTTTGGTAAGGTAACTGTCTGCAATTTGCCCTACAATGCGATGGCCAAGTACTCCCCATGCGCTGCTGCTAAATGGCAGGTATAAAAAAATAGCTATTATAATTACTTTTTGAAAAACCTTCATATACATACATTTTTAAGTGGCAAATGTAAGTTAATTCCTAAAGTATAAGTTGGCAAAATGTGATATAGATATTATTGAATTGAAAAATATTTTAATAACTGTTGGCTTAACATTTGCAACGTTTATAAAAAATATATTATGCCAAACGTAGTACGAAACGATGAACATCTTAAAGATGAAAGCAAGGAAAACAACAATGAAAAAATACCTGTAAAAAATAAAGCTACAGATGATGTAAAAAATACCGCTGAAGAAATTGGATTAAACCAAGAAAAGGTTCAAAAAAACGATTTGGAACCCGGGACAGAAATAGCAGATGATGAGTAGCATTTTTTTCTAAGTCATATTTTGGTAAACGAATGCACTAATAATTGCCAGGTATTGAATTGTTATAACTTTGCCATCTAAAATAAAATAAGATGAGCGAATTAGTAAATGAGTTTAATGATTACCGCACCAAAATGAATGAGGTAATTTTAAGCAAAGAAAACCTGGTTATAAAAAGATTGTGGAACTTGGATACGAATACTTATGCTGCTGGTGCGTTGGATGTAAAAACAAAAGAATTGTTAGGGCTTGTAGCAAGTATGGTATTGCGCTGCGATGACTGTATAAAATATCATTTAGGTAAATCACACGAATTAAATGTAAGTACTGCAGAAATGTATGAGGTATTTGCGGTAGCAAATATTGTAGGTGGTACCATCGTTATTCCACACACAAGAAGGGCTGCAGAGTATTGGGAAGAATTGAATGAGGAAACGAAATCATAACATAAAAAAAATGCTGTTTCATAATTTTTGAAACAGCATTTTAAATTATAAGTTTTTATTAAAGTGATACGTTTAATCTAGCAAAGATAAATCTACCATTAAATCCAAATTGAGAAACATTTCTAGAATATTCAAATTGGTTATTGTTACTTAAATCAATTGTTCCAGGTGTTTGTAAAACTCCTGCAGTATTATATCTTGCAGCAGTTTGAGTTTTCAAATTTAAATCTGGATAAATATCGAAAATATTATTGGCCCCAGCAGTAATTCTTAATTTTTTGCTTAGGGTATATCCTATAGAAAAATCAGTTATTGTTCTACCACCAAATGTTGGATGCTCAGTTGCAAGAAATTGCCCATTAATATTTTCTCCCTCTACCAACCCATTACCGTTGATGTCAGTAGTGTTAGGGTCAATTACCGACCCAAAATAAGTATGCCTTAAAAAGAATTCAAACTTTTTTACTGTTAAAGTATTTATCAAAGCAAGCTTAGCTCTTGGCACGGCAGATTCTAAATAAATACGGCTGGCTTCATCAAAGTAGTTATTAATATTTCCTGTATTTTTTAAAATGTCAGAACCTTTAATTTCTCCTACTCTTTTGGTTTTAGAAACTGTACCGGCAACATCTGTTTTTAAAGTAAAATCTTCGAACTTAAATCTGTTTGATAAAATAAAATCTATTCCTTTCGATTCTGTATTAATGGCATTGGTAAAAAATGTTGCAGAGGTAGCACCTGCTAAATCAAATGCCTGTTGTAATGCTAACAAGTCGCCGGTAGGTGTTCCACCTGGTCGTGCAAATTGCCCGGTAAGTACAATGCGATTTTTTATTTTTATAAAATATCCATCCACTGTTAAAGTTAAATTTGATTGTGGTACTTTATAAGTTAAGCCAGTGCTGTAACTATAAGAGTCCTCTTGCTTCAATTTTGGAATACCCAACACAGTTGCTGCTTTTGATTCATTCGGAAAAGTACCTACTTCAAATGGCACGCCACCTATGAATTGTGTTGCTGTAGAATTAAAATATTTCTGTTGCAAAGATGGTGCTCTAAAACCAGTAGCAGCAGCAGCTCTAAAGTTTAAGCCTTCCATAATTTTTATTCTTGTTGCAAGTTTGTAACTAAAAGTGCTTCCAAAATCTGAGTAATTTTCAAAACGCAATGCCGCATTCACCAACCATGCTTTAGTTGGATTTAGTTCTACATCTAAATATCCTGCTGCACTTGTTCTGTTTTTGCTCAATGCATTTTCAGGTCTAAACCCTGGAAACACCTGTGCACCCCCTGGGCGGCCACTACCGAAAAAATCTGTAGGTAATTGACTTGCAGGTGTAGTGGGAGTAGCAGGCGCTCCATTAATATCATATCTTTCATAAGAGTTTTGATCTCCTGCTTTAATTTTGTAATTCTCTAATCTTAACTCTGCACCTAATGCAAGATTTAAACCGGCAAGTACATCATATTCATGCGATAAATCGAGGTTAGAAGTATTTTGAGAAAACCCAAGTTTACCGGCATTGAATTTTGAAGGAGAGTTTATTCCTAGTGTTGCATTAGAGGTGTTTTCAATAGTATATTTAAATTGGTTTTGTCCGTAAGTGTTGCTTATATCATAATTCCATCCGCTTACTTTACCTCTTACACCCGCTGCCAAAGAAGCATCACTTATTGTAGAGCCAATTTCTGGTAAAAAACCATTAGGATAAATTTCTGTGAGTGTTCTGT
>JANPIF010000291.1:0-3613 GCA_031424845.1 Ferruginibacter sp. | reverse complement strand
CCAGCTTCCACTTGCGCCACCGCCACCGCCGCCACCGCCACCAAATCCGCCGAAGCCGCCACCACCTCCGCCGCCGCCCCAATCTCCTCCTCCACCGCCTCTGCCACCACCACCAAAAAGTGTGCTCCATAACATAGCTTCTGCAATACCGGTTTGCCCACGGCGACTCATAAACGAGCCACCATTGCCTCTACCACCACCTCTAGATAATAAAAATATTACTACAATAATGATGATGATGAAAAACATTCCATTGCCGCCACTTTTCCCACTACTTTTTGCTCTTGGTTCTTTGTATTGTCCTTTTACAGCGAGCACAATTGCATCTGTTCCTTGGTCAATTCCTCGGTAATAATCATTTCCTTTAAAACTTGGTACAATTATATCATCAATAATGCTTTTTGCAGTAGCATCAGTTAATGCTCCTTCCAAACCATATCCAACAGTTATATCCAGTACACGATCATCTTTTGCAATCAGCAAAATAATACCATTGTTATTCTTTTTAGAACCCACCCCCCATTTACGAATCAATTCTACATTATAATCTGCAATTGTAGCCCCGTTTACAGATGGTACAATTACTACTGCTATTTGTGTGGATGTACTGTCGTCTAATGCTACCAGTTTATTTTCCAGCGCCTGTATTTGATCTGGCGTTAGTGTTTTAGTAAAATCGTTTACCAGCCTTGGTGGGTTTGGTCTTTCGGGTAATGATTGCCCAAAAAGTATGACTGAACAAAACAGTAAGAAGGTGGAAAATATTATTTTTATAAAACGGCTCATGTATGTGCTTGTGTAAATATTTTTATTTGCCAAAAACAATTTCGTCTGGCAATTCGTTTTTATCATCTTTAATATTGTAGGGAAATTTTTCTTGCAAAGTATGTCCAATTTTTGCAATACAATGTACCATCCCACCACAGATATCATCACCTGAAAACTCTGAAAGCATTTCTCTTACCGCATCATTCCAATAATTTTGTCCGGTAGCTTTATAAATTCCTTCATCGCCAAAAAGCACTAATTCTTTATCTTTTATAGCCATATAAAGCAGCACAGCATTTCTATCATCAGTTTTATCCATTTTCAAATTATAGAAAACTTCTGCAGCTCTATCCATAGGATCTACGTAAGCATTATTGCTTTCCACAAAAACACGCACTTCTCCACTCGTTTGCTTTTCGGCCAAACGAATAGCCTGCACAATTCGCTGCTTTTCTTCGTCAGTAAAAAATGTTTTCTTTTTAAAAAATGGAATGTTCATTTAAAACTTAATTTCGGTTACTTTTTCTGCACCAGCATCTGAATTAAAACCATTCATTGGCTTAAAACCAAAAATACCGGCAACAATTTTTGTAGGAAAGCCCCTCACACTGCTGTTGTAATCTTGAACTGATTCATTAAAATCTTTTCGTGCTACTTTAATGCGAAGTTCCGTACGCTCCAGTTGCGTTTGCAAAGTTGTAAAAGCTTTTGTACCCTGCAATTCAGGATATTTTTCTATGGTAATTAATAAGCGATTTGCAGATGCGGCCAGTTCATCTTGCGCCTGCGTTTGTGCATTGTAAGCATTGGCAGAAACATCGTTAGCACTTACGTTTACAAAATTTGCTTTTGCACGTGCTTCTGTTACCGCCACCAATACATTTTGTTCAAAGCCTGCATTACCTTTTACTGTATTTACAAGGTTGGGTATGAGGTCCAGCCTGCGTTGATACGCATTCTGAACCTCACTCCATTGTACCTTAACTTTTTCATCTTTTTTTACCAGACCATTGTAGGTTATTATGAGAAAAATTCCCAAAAGAATTAATACAGCACCAATGATATAGCCGGAATACTTTTTCTTATTCATCAGATTAAATGAGAAATATTATCAACTATTTTTTGTTCATATCATCAAAGTTCACATCTACTTTTTTCTCAGCGCCTGCATCTGCTTTAAAGCCTTCTTTTGGTCTAAAACCAAAAATACCTCCCAAAATATTCATTGGGAAAGAGCGCACTTTGGTATTGTAAACGTTTATCTCATCGTTAAAAACTTTACGAGAATTTTTGATATTGTTTTCAATACCTTCTAATTGGCTCTGCAAACGCATAAAACCTTCAGTAGCTTTTAAAGTAGGATAAGCTTCTACTGTTGCAAGTAATCTGCTAAGAGAACCAGATAATTGACTTTGCGCAGCTTGAAATTCAGCCACTTTTTCAGGAGTGAGATTATCTGCATTGATGTTTACGCTGGTAGCTTTTGCACGGGCTTCTACCACTGCGGTTAGTGTGTTTTGTTCAAAATTTGCAGCACCCTTTACAGTGTTTACAAGGTTACCTACAAGGTCAGATCT
The DNA here is from genome assembly GCA_031424845.1 of Ferruginibacter sp. Taxonomy (GTDB): domain Bacteria; phylum Bacteroidota; class Bacteroidia; order Chitinophagales; family Chitinophagaceae; genus Ferruginibacter. The sequence goes on along the minus strand of JANPIF010000291.1, from coordinate 1,268 downwards.
GTTCTGGTATTCAGTTTGAACATTGTTCCAAGCTTTTTTTACACTTTCATCTTGCTTTACAAGACCATTGTAACCATTGCAGCCTAAAAAGCCAATGACTACCACAACAGCCAATAAAATTAATAAACCTGTACTTTTCATATTCTTTTGTTTTTAAGATTTAGGGTATAAAAGTAGGGAATAATAATATGCATAAAATTTTCTTTTATACCAATGGTAGTTCTAAAGACTTTTTGTTCTTTTCAGAATAAATTTACCATAGATGAAATGATTTAAAAAATATCAAAATTTTATGTAATTAAACATAAACAACATGTAATTTTGCACTTCAAAAATTATTATCATCTCAAATAATTAGTTATGAGTTCAGTAAAAGTTGCCATTAATGGTTTTGGAAGAATAGGTCGGTTGGTTTATCGCCAAATACACAATATGGAAGGAATAGATGTAGTTGCAATAAATGATCTTACAAGTCCTGCAACTTTAGCACACCTTTTAAAATATGACAGTGCCCAAGGGCGTTTTGATGAAAAAGTAACCTCTACTGAAAACGCCATTTTAGTAAATGGACGTGAAGTAAAAATATATGCACAAAAAGATCCGGCTCAAATTCCATGGGGAAGTCATGATGTAGACGTTGTTATTGAAAGCACTGGTTTTTTTACAGATGCTGACAAAGCCCAGGCACATATTACTGCGGGTGCAAAGAGAGTTGTAATATCTGCACCGGCTACGGGCGATTTAAAAACGGTCGTTTTCAATGTAAACCATGCAATATTGGACGGAACTGAAACAATTATCAGTTGCGCAAGTTGCACAACAAATTGCCTGGCACCAATGGCAAAAACATTGAATGATAGTTTTGGACTTGTTACAGGTATTATGAGTACAATACACGCATACACAAACGATCAAAATACATTGGATGCACCGCATGCGAAAAATGATTTAAGAAGAGGAAGAGCCGCAGCAGCTAACATTGTACCGAATAGCACAGGTGCAGCAAAAGCCATTGGACTTGTTTTACCTGAGTTAAAAGGTAAATTAGATGGAGGCGCACAGAGAGTTCCAGTAATTACAGGGTCTGTTACAGAGTTGTATTCTATTTTAGAAAAAACAGTTACAGCTGATGAAGTAAACGCAGCTATGAAAGCAGCAAGCAATGAAAGTTTTGGTTATAACGAAGATGAAATTGTAAGCAGCGATGTTATTGGAATTAGCTTCGGTTCATTGTTTGATGCTACCCAAACCAAAGTACAAACCCTAGG
>JANPIF010000290.1:0-9163 GCA_031424845.1 Ferruginibacter sp. | reverse complement strand
CTTTAAAATCGCTGAGGCTAAAACAAAGCTTAGCATTAGCAAAATCTATTTTAGATGTATCTATGTCCGCAGGCCAATAAGGTTTAAAGCTTCCTGAAAAATTTACATCAGCTCTATACAATAACACTTTGTAAATAGAGCGTGGGCGTTCTTCTGACATTACTTTTCCATTCACCAATAATTTATCTGCCAATACAATTAATTGCGTTTTCGACTGAACTAATTTTCCCTCTGCGTTGGTAAACGTTTCGGTATATGGTACAGTTATAAATGGTGCAGATAATGTTTGTGCAGATGCCCATTTGCTGCTTACTTCTTTTACTACTTCCTTTTGTCTGGCTTCTCTTTCGTTAATTAAATTATTAATAAAAAGTGTGGGTACAAGCATTAATAAAATAAGCCCGCCGGTTATTAATCCTTTTATCAAAATTTTGTTTGCGCCTGATGTAACTACATGCTGTGGCTGTGCAGAAGGCGTTGTTTCGTAATCCATAATATTTGTTTTGGGTTTTTGTGTGTTATAAAAAAGTTGTTGAAAAATAATTTTATAGGAAAATGTGTTGGTATTTCCATCAGATAAATAAAATGCTACACTGGAAAGAATAATTAAAACTGCTGTAACGGTACAAGTAAATAAAAAAGCGGTGATGAGAAGAAATGTTTGAAAAATATCCATTTCACTATTACCATGCCTATCAAAGAAGTTAATACCGATGGACGCACCTATAACACTATAGCAAACATCAATACACAATACCAACACCATAAAACAAATTAGCTTGTACTGCCATTTTATTTTAAATGTTCGCAAAATTGGTAGTGTAATAAAAAATGAAACGAGCGCTGGTATACTCCCTAACAATGAACAGAAAAAACCTACAAATAAACAAAGCAATGCATCATCACCATTTTTAAATACAATAGAGTAAACCATTAATGCTACAGCAAAAACAATAGATGTTAACAACCAAAGTCTTGCACTTAAACCTGTACCGGTAATTATTTTATTCATTTTAAAAGTACTTTGTATTTCAAAGCATGACTATAAAAAAATTTATTTTGTTGATTTTATCATTTTTTCCAGCGCTGTAATATGTAACTTAAATTCCTTTTCTCCTGTTTTTGTAATTGAGTAAGTAGTGTTTGTTTTTCTACCAATAAATCCTTTCTCCACTTTTATAATATTGTTTTCTTCCAATGCTTTTAAGTGGCTGGCAAGGTTACCATCAGTTATCTCCAGCAATTCTTTTAAGTCATTAAAATTTACCTCGGTGTTTACCATAAGGGCGCTCATAATGCCTAGCCGCACACGGCTGTCAAAAAGTTTATTAAGATTGTTAATTGGATTGATCATTATAAAAAGCCCTCATCTCATAGTTTGAGGAAAGTTTAAGTATAGATTACATTTTATTTTTTAATTGGCATAGAAAGTATGAGAAATTTACAATCAACTACTTCACAAATCAACTATTTCTCCGCTCATATTTCTGCCACATATATGCACCATACAAAATATGCATTACCCCAAAACCTGCTGCCCAAAAATAAAGTCCAAACCCCACAAACCAAAGATTAATAATGCCGAGTAATATTTGAACATAACCCAAATACCTTATTTCTACTAATGTGTATTTACTTGCATTTACCAAGCCAAGACCATAAAATATTAAACAACCTGGTGCCACCAAACCAAATGTACCAAAGTGCATTATTCTAAAAAGAAACAATCCACCAACCACAACAGGAATACTAACATTGATCATTAATCGCTTTGAAGTATTGCTCCATATTTCGGTTCCCTCTTTTTTACTTTTAATATAAGTGAAAAAGAATGCACTAATAAATGCTCCAATAAAAGTTGCAGCAGCTATCCAAAACAAATATGTATTTAAAATTATGCTGTAATCATTTGTTAGAGCTTGACCAATAGCAAGGCTTTCATTTATGATAAAATCTTTCTGCCCATATACATAAGGCTTGGCTATCCACGCTCCTATTAATGCGCACAATCCGGCACTTATACCACTCAAACCACTAAGGCTGATAAACCGGCTGCTGCGCTCCATCATTTGTTTGATGTGCTGTAAGTCATTTAAAGATTGTTGCTGTTCATTCATAAAAGCACTTTGAAATAAAAAGTAAAAGAAAATTGTATTACAAAATACAAAAAGACAAATTTAATTTTGTGGGGTTATTTCAACACCATACTCTCCTTACTAAACTGTTTATAACTTACAAAAGCAGCCAGCAATGCAAAACCAATGAGAGATAAAACAATAGCAAAATACATTGCCATGTTAATAGTTCCTGCAATAATTTCCTTAGTAGCTAAAGCAATGTTTAAAATAGGTATAAAAGCTGTTTGCCAATTTAAAACAACACCCGGTATGAGTGCAAGCATGGCAGGAATAATAATTACAAACATCATAGGTGTTACCATGGTTTGTGCTTCTTTAAAACTTTTAGCTCTTATAACTATAGCAGAAAGTAAGCCTGCAAAAAATATACTTAGTGGTATAAGCATGGCAAAAAGCATCACAATAAATTTTATACTTACCATATCGTTTATGGTTGCTAAAAAATCTGCTGGTATATCAGGTAAAAATTTTAAGCCTACAACCATTCCTATAATAGTCATTAATGCTGCAGATAAACCAACTATAGAAATGGTAAGCATTTTACCAATGAGTATGTGAAAACGAGAAGCTGGTGAAGAAAGCAATGTTTCCATGGTGCCTTTTTCTTTTTCGCCTGTTATTAAATCTATGGCTGGATACATACATGCAGTAAAACAAAAAATTATAAAAATGTATGGTAAAAATCCACCGATTAATTTACCAATTTGTTCTTTTGCAGTAGCAATATCTACTTTGGAAACTTCAAAAGGTGTAAGTGCTTCTTTAGAGATATTTAATTTTTGTATTCGTTCCTCTAATAACTGCGCTTTAATTATTTCCAGTTTTTCTGAAATCCTTGAGTACAACATTAAGTTGGTTGACTTATAGTACAAATTCATTTTACCGGATTTCATTTCGTTTACATTGGTAAAAAAATCTGCCGGAAATTCTATTATGGCATCCAAACTATCTTTTGCAACAGCATTTTTGGCATCAGCAATTGTATAATTTGAATACATTTTAAAAGCTGAATCTTCCAATTGGCTTTTAAGGTTTTGAGGATTGCCGATTAATGCAATTTTTAATTTCTTATCCCCTTCTTTTTTCATTAAAGAAGTTTGAAGTTTAGTAACTCCAATTAGTAAAAGAGGGATAATTAATGCTGGAATAATAACTGCAGATATGAGTGTACGTTTATCTCTTAAAGTATCTTTTAATTCTTTTTTTAATACAGTAATTATGGTATTCATAAAAAATAGTTTCGGGTTAGAAGTTGCGGGTTATGGGGGTAATAATTTATTTTTTTATACAAGGATCCTTCTACCGCCTTCTTTTACAATATCAATAAACGCTTCCGTTAACGATTGGTGAGAATATTGACTTCTAAAGTTTTCCATTGTATCTGCATAAATTAAATTGCCTTTGGAAATGATTGCTAAATCATCGCACAACAAATCAACCTCACTCATAATATGCGAAGAAAATATAATTGTCTTGCCTTCTGCCTTACACTGTTTTATAAGTTCAATAATACTGTAAGCTGTAATTACATCTAAGCCGGATGTTGGTTCATCAAAAATCACTATGTCGGGGTTATGTATCATACTCCGTGCTATAGATACTTTTTGTTTCATACCCGTAGATAGTTGCCCTATTCTTTTCTTTGAAAACTCATTAATATTAAGCTGGGTGAAAAGCATCTCTTTTCTTTGCTCAAATAAAGCTTTATCCATACCATGCAAATCTGCAAAATATTGTACAATTTCTCCTGGTGTAAGCCTATCGTATAAATTGGTAGAACCTGTTAAAAATCCAATTTTCTGTCTTACTTTTTCTGGGTTATCCAACACATTTGCTCCTCCTACAATAATACTTCCTTCTGTAGGTTTTAAAATAGTAGCAATCATGCGCAATGTTGTTGTTTTACCTGCACCATTGGCACCAAGCAAAGAATATACTCGGCCGGGTGTACAAGTAAAACTTACATTATTTACTGCATATACAGAAGCTGCGTTTGTCTGCAATTCTTTTTGCTGCTGTTTACTTAAACTGTATTGTTTAGAAACATTTTGAAGCTGTATCATAAAACCCAATGTTTATTTCAAAAAAATATACTTATTAAATGCAATATAATTTGGTTTGGATTAAAGACATCATTTCAGCAAAAATGTTTTACAAACGGATTTATTTAAGGAGAAAAGGAATTTATTTAAGGATGAAAGAAATAAAATTAAAACAGCTTTTTAACTAAGTTCATTTAGTACTTTAATAATTTGTTGACAAGCTTGCTCAATCTCTTCTTCAATTATATTTAATGGTGGGCAAATTCTAAATGCATGCGCACAAAATAAAAACCAGTCGGTAAAAATACCTTGGTCAATCAATGTATCTATTATTTTTTTATTGGTTTCAAAACTGTCAAATTCCACTGCCATCATTAACCCGGCACTACTTATATTTTTTATAGAAGAATGTTGCAATAATGAACGAAACAAATTTTCTTTATCAAAAACATTTTCGTACAATTTTTCTTCTGTCAAAACTTTAAATGCAGCTAAACCCGCTGCACAACTTACGGGGTGGCCACCAAATGTGTTTATATGCCCAAGCACTGGATTGTGCGTAAATGAATCCATTATTTTTTTATCTGCTACAAAAGCGCCTAAAGGCATTCCGCCACCCAATGCTTTACCAAGCAGTAAAATATCCGGTACAACATCAAACTGTTCAAAACCCCACAAACTTCCATTTCGACCAAAGCCACATTGTATTTCATCTAAAATTAATAATGTACCTGTTGCAGTACATTTATCTCTCAAAGCCTTTAGCCATCCGTTTTGTGGTTTTAGTACACCTGCTTCTGCCTGTATTGTTTCAGCAATAACACATGCAGTACGTACATTAATATTTTCGAGGTCTTCAAAATTATTGTATCTCATTTGCAAAACATCTGGTAACAGCGGACGAAATGCTTGTTGCCAATACTCGCTTCCCATTACACTTAATGCGCCTTGTGTACTGCCGTGATAAGAGTTTTTAAAAGAAATTATTTGAGATCTGTTGGTAAATCTTTTGGCCAATTTCATAGCTCCTTCTGTAGCTTCGCTGCCACTGGCTGTATAAAAAACACTGTTTAAGGTAGTTGGTAAATGTTGCGTAAGCAAGGTTGCATATTCTACCTGAGGGTTTTCTACCAACTCGCCATACACCATAATGTGTAAGTATTTATCTGCCTGTTCTTTTATAGCTGCAACAACTTTTGGGTGTCGGTGTCCAATATTACAAACGCTAATTCCTGCAATAAGATCTATGTACTCTTTTCCATTGGCATCCCACATTTTACAACCTTCTGCTTTTACAATGTTTAAGCAAAGCGGTGCGTCGGAGGTTTGGCCTACATGGTTTAAAAATAACTGTCGGTTGGTCATACAACAAAGGTAAGAACTCACCATTGTTTGCTTTTAAAAAATGGAGAGCGGGCACATATATCTATAATATAGTTTGAGCAAAAAAGAAGAAATCTTACACTCATTCCTTTTCAGAAAGGGAGGAAAGATGAGAAGAATTTTTGAGAGATGAGTAAATAAATCATAGTATATTTTGGAATCTTAGTTTTAATAAAAGATGAAAAAAGATATACTGATGCCATTAGCCCGGATAGAAACGTAAATACTTTTTTGCTGCCTTTGAGCAAAAAAGATTGAAGTGCATAGCCGGATACAAATGATAAAAAAAGATCTTTGGCTCATGCTCCCAAAAAAAAGATATAAGATATTAGACATTAGATACAAGGGACTTTATTGTTATTTTTACATCACTAAAAATTTTTGAAATGGCAGTAATTCTTCCGGTAAATGGTGTAAGTCCACAAATGGGTAATAATTGTTTTATAGCACCAAACGCAACAATAGTGGGAGATGTGAAGATGGGTAATGAATGTAGTGTATGGTTTAATGCCGTTGTGAGGGGTGATGTAAACAGCATTGAAATGGGTAATAAAGTAAATGTGCAAGATGGGGCAGTAATACATTGTACTTACAAAAAAACAAAAACTTTAATTGGGAATAATGTGAGTATTGGGCACAACGCTATTGTTCATGGCTGTACGTTGGAAGATAATGTGCTTGTGGGAATGGGCGCAATTATTATGGATAATGTAAAAGTTGGAAGCAACAGCATTATAGCGGCAGGTGCTGTAGTTTTGGAAAATACTATTATAGAAAAAGGTTGTATTTACGCCGGCGTACCGGCTAAAAAAGTGAAGATGGTTAGTGAGGCATTGATTAGCGGAGAAATAAACAGGATTGCTGATAATTATGTTATGTACAGTGGATGGTTTAAGGATGTAGAGAGTTAGAGGTGGGTAATAGCAGTTTTCAATTGAGAGTTGCAAAAAGCTAAACTTTATATACCTTCAAGCATTAAATGTTTTATGAAATGAAAAAAATTATACTTTCTCTTGTGGCCATTTCCTTCCTGTGCAGTTGTGCTATTTTTAGAAAAAAAGAAAGATACGGTTGCCCGGGTGATGCTACCGGTAAAAGCCAAGAAGAAATAAGAGATGCTGGTGCAAAATCAAAATACAAGGGTGGCAAGAAGTTTTAGATGCTTGTTTTATTCTCAGATAAAATGTTGACTATCGCATCTGCCTTCATCATACATTCATCATACTCCTGCTCGGCATTGCTGTAAAATGTAATACCGCTGCCTGCAAAAAATGAAATCTTCTTTTTTGCAGGGTTGTAAAATATACTTCTTATTACTACATTAAAATCAAAATCGGCATTTGGGGTTATATAACCAATAGATCCGGAGAATAGCCCACGCTCAACCTCTTCGTACTTTTCTATTAATTCCATTACCTTTTTTTTGGGTGCACCGGTCATGGAACCCATTGGAAAACATGCTTCAATTGCTTTGGTAAAGGTTTTATTTTCAGCAAGTGTGCCTTGTATGGTACTTATCATTTGATGCACCTGTGGAAAACTATAAATTCCAAAAAGCTCTTTTACTTTTACCGAACCTTTTTCGCAAACCATGCTCATATCATTTCGTACCAGATCTACCACCATTACATTTTCACTTTTTTCTTTGGTACTCTGTAACAAGTGTTTTTTGTTGGCTTCATCTTTTACCAAATCAACCTCTCTCCTGCTGGTACCTTTTATTGGTTGAGATATTAGCTGATTTCCTTTTTTTTGTAAGAATCTTTCGGGGCTTGCGCAAAGGCAATAATTATTATTTATTTTATACAATGAACCAAACGGTGCTGGCGACAAAGCCGATAGTTTTTGGTAAGTTTTTACAATATTTATGAGAGCATTTTCTGCAATAAAGTGCTGGCAAAAATTTATTTCATAACAGTTACCTCGTTTTATGTGTTGTTGTAAGATGTTTATTTTGTTAAGGTATTTTTCTCGGGAAAAAGAGGGAGTAATTTGTAATGTACTACTTTCATCTACCTTAATGTCTTCATAATTTTCTATGTCTTGTAAAACATTTTCCTCCGGTTTATTACTTTTTATTATTTCAATATTTTTGTTTGAAAATTTTAAAATTATCTCTGGCTCAAAGAAAAACCCTTTGCCAAAATCTTCATTTGCAGTTGTAGTATTTACATAACTACTGCTTGCAGCATTGTAACCCAGATGGCCAAATAGCCATGATGGTTTTGCATCATGAAAATGTTGTAATCCGTTAAAATCATTGTCCCCTGAAAATTTATAAGAACGCTCACAACCCACTGCCAGCAAGCATTCAAAGGCAGGGTACTCAAAGTTATATCCGTTATTATCCAATAAACAAAAAATGTTGAACTGGTCAGCCCAATTCAACATTTTCGTTTTTAAATTTATAAAATTTTGTTCGTCTTTATTCATTCAATTTAATAATCATCATCGTTAAAACGACCACCTTTACCACTACTACTCAAATCATCATCGTCGTCATCAAACAAATCAAATTCTTTAAAGTCATCATCCAGCTTTAAATCATCTTCTTCATCTTTTACTTTTTTGCCTGCAGCTTTTTTTGTTTTAGATGCTGGTACATCAAACTCATCAAAATCTTTATCCCAGTCTTCTTCTTCCTCACCTTTTTCCCAATCATCTGCTACATCTACATCATCATCGTCATCATCGTCAGATGCTTTTTTAGATTTTCCTTTTGCTGATTTTGTAGGTTTTTCATCTTCAATATCATCATCAAAATCATCATCTTCTTCATCGTCATCTTTCTTTTTTAATCCCTTAGATTTTGGACTAGCTTTAGGTACAGCTACTTTTGCAGCTTTCTTTTCGATATCTTTTTTTATTGCCATTTTTAGATGTAATTAGAGATGTAAATTTTCAACTGTAATTTTAATTAGCCAAATATTTTCGATGTTTTTTTTAATATTTTTTTAAACCTTCACCAATTGCTCTCTGCCAGGCCCATTGCTAATGTATTTTACAGGCACTTTTAAAAACTCATTTAAATATTTTATATAGGTATCCATTTCAGCAGGCATATCTGCAAAGGTTTTTGCCTTTGTAATATCAGTGTTCCATCCCTTAAATGATTGGTAAGAAGCTTCAATAGCCATCTTATTCATTTGAAAAGGAATTCTGCTTACAGCCTCTCCATTAATATTGTACGAATTACAAACATTCAACTCTTCCAACCCATCCAAAATATCAGCTTTGGTCATTACAATTTGTGTAACTCCATTTATCATACAAGCAAATTGGAGTGCCACCAAATCAATCCAACCGCATCTTCTTGGCCTACCGGTAGTGCTACCAAATTCATTTCCAGTATTTCTTAAAAAATCACCGGTGGCATCAAACAATTCTGTAGGAAACGGACCACTACCAACCCTTGTACAATAAGCTTTTGTAATACCAATAACTTCTTTTATTTTTTGTGGTGCTATTCCAAGCCCCGAACATACACCACCTGTTATTGTACTACTGCTTGTTACGTACGGAAAAGTACCAAAATCAACATCGAGCATACTCCCCTGCGCACCTTCTGCCAGCACTCTTTTTCCTTCTGCAATTTTTTCA
>JANPIF010000289.1:0-13045 GCA_031424845.1 Ferruginibacter sp. | reverse complement strand
CAAAGCTGGGCGCTCAAACTGCGCTGCTATTTCCCTAAAAATATGAATGCTCTCTGCTTCCAGTTGTTCCAAATAATCCAGACTGTATTTACTCATCATTTTTTTATTTTATGCATGTACATGCAGACCACATTCTTTTTTGTTGCTCTCTTCCCACCACCACCTGCCTGCCCTAAAATCTTCGCCTTCTTTAATGGCTCTTGTGCAAGGCTGGCAACCAATGCTCACAAAACCTCTATCCTGCAGCGGGTTGTAAGGCACATTGTTTTCTTTAATAAATGCAGCTACATCATCGGTACTCCAATGCAGCAATGGATGGTATTTTATAATATTATTTGCTTCGTCGTATTCTACCATTGGCATATCATACCTGTTTGCAGAATGCTCGGCACGTATGCCAGTGATCCAAATTTGTTTATTGGCAAGTGCCTGTTGCAGCGGCAATACTTTGCGTATAAAGCAACATTTTTTACGGTTTTCCACGGCATCAAAAAAACTGTTTGGACCGTTTGCAGTAACAAAGTTTTGCAACAAATCTGCAGCAGGGTAGTAGGGGATAATTTCTTTTTTGTACCGTTCCAATGTACTGTCCCAAGTGGCGTATGTATCGGTAAAATGCCTGCCGGTATCCAATGTAAAAACTTCTACGGGTAAATTATTAGTAAAAATTATATGACTGATTGCTTGGTCTTCTTTACTAAAACTGGTAGAAAAAGTTACTTTGCCAGGTTCAGCGTTGCAAAGATTAAAAATACTATCCTTAATGTTTAAAGGATCAATCAGCGAAAAAATATTATGTAGGTTTTCGTTTTGCAAAGGCACTTATTATTTTAATAAATGCGAAAATAAGGATTATTCTACTAATTTGATAGACTTTGTAGATGGATTTATCAGTGCTTTGATATTTTACGTTACATAAATTTCAAAAAATAAGGTAAATTTTAAACCATAAGAAATTAGTTACTAGCTTTTTCCTTCAGTACAGGTGGTTTTTTCGTTAGCCCGATTTATAAATTACAAAGAACACCGGCTGCTACTTTTCATGCCTTTAAAAATATTGCATGTTATTTGTATGAAAGGAAATTTTAAATTTACTTTATGCACCTCATAACAACTGCCATCATTTCCATTTTTTGCTTATCAAATAGTTTTGCACAAAACAATGCTCCAAATCTTAAAATATCTCCTTTAACCGGCGATTTCTATATTTATGAAAGTTATAATTATTGGAAAGGAAATAGAATTTCTGCAAATGCTATGTATCTCGTAACTAATAATGGCGTTGTGTTGTTTGATACGCCATGGGATTCGACACAATTTCAACCATTGCTGGATAGTATTAAAGCAAGACACAATAAAGAAGTTGTTTTATGTATTGCAACCCATTTTCATGAAGACAGAACGGGAGGTCTTGAATATTACACTCGAAAAAACATTAAAACATATACTACGGTTTTTACAGATGAAATTAGCAAAGTAAATAGGAAGAAAAGAGCCCAGTTTTTAATGGAAAAGGATACTGTATTTAATGTTGGACAATATTCCTTTCAAACTTATTACCCCGGTAAAGGGCATGCTTCGGACAATATTATTATATGGTTTGAAAAAGAAAAGATTTTGTATGGTGGTTGCCTGGTAAAAAGTGTGAAAGATGAAAATCTTGGTAATTTATCTGACGCAAGTGTAGCTGATTATCCAACAACCATTAAAAATGTTCAACAAAAATGCAAGAACCCTAAGTATATTATAACAGGACATGACGAATATAAAAGCAAAAAATCATTAAAGCATACATTGAAAATGGCAGAGAAATTGAAGCGAACTGAGGCAGTGAAAATGTAAATTCTTTTGTAATAATAGAAAATTCAATCTTTACCCTTTTTTAATTCGTTCATACAGCATGATTAAGAAAACATTGTTATCATTAGCAAGTCTTTATTTAACGTCAGCACTTTTTGCGCAGCAAAATGTTTTAAACAATTTAAATAAAGAAAGAGAAAACATCAGCAAAAAAGGCTTGACAATTTTATCGTCTTATGCCGCTGCCAATATTATTTTTGGAACCATTGCATCATCTAAAGCCGATGGCAGCAATAAATATTATCATCAAATGAATGCTATTTGGAATGGAGTAACATTGGGTATTGTTGGTATAGGCTTCTTAACTGCCAAAAAAGAAGGTGTTTTATCTTACAACGAATCTTTAAAAAAACAACAGAATATTGAAAAACTTTTTTTGTTTAATGCAGGGTTAGATCTGGCATATATAGCGGGCGGTGCCTATATGAAAGAAAGAGCAAAAACAACCAACAAAAATCCATTTCGATTAAAGGGATATGGAGAAAGTGTTATGCTACAAGGCAGCGTGTTACTATTGTTCGATGGTATTATGTATGCCATCCACAATAAGCATGGAAAAGCTTTATACAAATTAGCAGATAATATAAAACTAGCTGCCACAGAAAATGGAGTAGGAGTTGTGGTGAAATTGTAAGGTTAAAAATTTTTAAAATAATTGAAATAAAATAAATGAAGTGCCTGTAATTTATTTTATTGGAGATTCCATGCACCTCAATAATATCTACTCATCTGCAGATGGCCCATACGAACCGGGGATTGGAATATCCAACATTCTTAAATAAACACCTAGCTGTGCTCTGTGCTGTACACTATGGTTTAGCACCCAAGTTCTCATAACCTGTGCTTTTGGCATTGTAAAATATATAACTTCTGCATTGCGCATGGTCCATGATTTTGCCATTTCTTCATCACTTGTATTTTCTAAAATTTCTTTAGAAGTGGATAAACACTTATCAAACAATTCCAACAATTCTTCATTTGATGTAAGAGCTTTGGGTATAAAATCAAGGTTAGCAAAATCAAGTTCATCTTGTTGTACAGTTTCTTTTGCCCATCCATATATTTCTGCAATATGCCTTGCTAGGTTTCCCATGGGCATACTTTTAAGGTGCGGTTTGTAGTCACTCTTTTCAAATGGAAAAAGTGCTAGCATTTTGCGAGTGGTAATGGCTTCTGCCTGCAACTCTGCAAGCATTTGTTGTGCAATCGTCATAAAAAATATTTTAATTTACAATAGTAAAAGTATTAATAAATAAAATGTGTGATGGTTTATTTTATGAGTATTTACAAAAATATAAACACATAATTTATATTTAATACACTATCAATATTCTGTTTGTCATCTTGAAAAAATAACTATTACCTTCATTAAAAAAAATAGAAAATGCAAAAACGCATATTGCTGGCAAGTTTACTTTTTGTCTTTACGAGTGTTGCTTCGGCACAAAAAACTACTACTTACGATCCACATGTTTTATTTAGTCCGCTGTTTTATCCAAATGGTGGAAGTATCAGCAGATCTTCGGATGGTTCACCCAATGTTGGCTACTGGCAAAACCGTGCAGACTATCAAATAAATGTTTCTTTGAATGAAAACACCAATGAAATTGCAGGATCAGTGATTATCACTTACAAAAATAACAGTCCACACGCTTTGCCATTTTTATGGCTGCAACTCGATCAGAATTTGTTTGCAAAAGGCAGTAGGGGACAAGCTCGTATGCCAGTTGGTAGTCGCAGCCGCTATGGCAATGCTGAAAGTACTTTTGATGGTGGCTATAAAATTTCTTCTGTAAAAATGCTGGCAGATAATAGCAATGCAAATTATGTAGTGACTGATACAAGAATGCAGATACGTTTACCAAAATCAATGAAACCAAGCGGAGATATCATTAAAATAAAAATTGATTATTCATTTTTATTACCTGAAGAAGGTGCAGATAGGTGTGGTATTTTAAAAACAAAAAACGGAAATATTTTTTCAGTGGCACAATGGTATCCACGCATGTGTGTGTATGATGATGTGGAAGGTTGGAATACGCTGCCATATCTTGGCCCAAGTGAGTTTTATTTAGAATATGGCGATTATGATTTTAGCATTACAGCACCTTCATCTCATATAGTTGTGGCAAGCGGCGATTTATTAAATGCTCCGGAAGTACTAACGGCCACTCAATTAAAAAGAATGAATGATGCAAAAAACAGCGATGCTACTGTAATGATTCGTTCGGAAAGTGAAGTAACAGAAACTTCTTCCAGACCAAAAACAGGTGGTACACTTACCTGGAAATATAAAATGCTAAATGCAAGGGATATCGCATGGGCATCATCCAAATCATTTATATGGGACGCTGCAAAAATTAATCTACCCGATGGTAAAAAAGCATTAGCGCAAAGTGCTTACCCTGCCGAAAGTAATGGTACAAAAAAATGGGGTAGATCAACTGAATATACAAAAGCCAGTATAGAAAACTACAGTAAAAGATGGTTTCAATATCCATATACGAGTGCTGTGAATGTTGCGTCAAATGTGGGTGGAATGGAATATCCTGGAATTGTTTTTTGTGGTTCAAACGCACAGGGTGGAGATCTTTTTGGGGTTACTGACCATGAATTTGGGCATACATGGTTTCCAATGATTGTAGGAAGCAATGAAAGAAAATATGGATGGATGGATGAGGGCTTTAATACATTTATTAATACACTTGCCTTAAAGGATTTTAATAAAGGAGAATATGATGGATCCATGCCAAGCCCTGCTGAACTTGTAGATTATATGTTTGGACCCATGAGCGAAAGTATTTTTAATACGCCAGATGCTATGAAGGAAGCAAACATTGGTTCGAGCCTTTATTACAAACCTGGCTATGGTTTAACTTTATTAAGAAACAACATTCTTGGGCCTGATAGGTTTGATTATGCTTTTAAAGAATACATAAAAAGATGGGCATACAAACATCCAACCCCATGGGATTTTTTCAAAACGATGGATAATGTATCCGGTGAAAATTTAGATTGGTTTTGGAAAGGATGGTTTTTGGAAAATTACAAACTGGATCAATCAATAAAAGAGGTTACGTACGATGATGCAAAAGGGGCTATTGTTACTATTGAAAACCTGGATAAGCTTGCAATGCCTGTTATCATTGGGTACGAAACCACATCTGGTACAAAAGGAACGATGAACTTACCGGTAGAAATTTGGAATAATACTGCCACTTTCAAAGTTAAATTACCAGTAACAGAAGCTGTAAAAAATGTAACCCTAGATCCTGATAAAGTTTTCCCTGATATGAATTATGGAAATAATAAATGGGTGAAATAGTTGGATGCGAATTGTCAATTGCAAACTGTCAATTGTGAAAATGCCGTCAGTATAATGACGGCATTTTTGCATTAAATAAATATTGAAATTAAAATTATTTACTTCTTCGCTACAAAGAATTAAATTTCATTGCTTCGTCCTTATCCTTTGCCAGTTGCGCTTTAAGCTCATCAAGTCCATTAAATTTAATTTCGCTGCGCAGATGCTTTTTTAAAGTTATTTTCAAATCTTTACCATAAATATCTTCATCAAAATTAAAAATATTTACTTCTATCGTTCTTATTTTTCCATCCACCGTTGGTCGCATTCCAATATTCATTATCCCCTTTAACATTCTGTTTTCAAGTTCAATATCTACTGCATACACGCCATCAGCAGGAATTAATTTGTTCTCATTTTCAATTAATAAATTGGCCGTGGGGTAACCTATAGTTCTACCTAGTTTATTGCCTTGTATAACGGTGCCGTTAAAATAATAATCATACCCTAAATAAGCAGCTGCAGTTTCAATATCCCCCGACTGCAAAGAATGTCTGATTTTGGTAGAACTTATTGTAATATCTTTTAAAATATGCTCAGGTATTTCTTTTACATCAAACCCTAAGTGTGAACCTGCATCTTCTAATAAATGATAATCACCTTCCCGGTTATTACCAAAACGATGATCATAACCAACCACAATTATAGCAGGGTTAAATTTTTCTACTAAAAACTTTTCTATATAATCTTGTGCAGATAATTCAGAAAAAGATTTATTAAAAGGTACTACAACAATATTTTTAACACCCATTTTTTGCAACAATTCATACTTTTCCTCCGGAGTGTTTAATACAAAAAGCGGTTTGTCTTTTATTTGTACTACCTGTTTTGGATGAGGGTAAAAAGTAATAAGTACCGGTGTTCCATCAATTTTTTCTGCTTCTTCAAGAAGTTGCGAAATAATAAGTGCATGTCCTGTATGCACACCGTCAAAACTGCCTGTAGTTATAACTGCTCTGTTAAAAATGGGCAGCGAATGTATGTCTGTATAAACTTTCATATTAGCGGTGCAAAAGTAGTTGAGAAAACAATATTGAAAATCGGTAACAGAACATTTATTTTGCATAAAATATTATCAGCATTTTTGCTTTTATTAAACTACTCAACCAATCAACCCAAAAAATGTCTCTATACGCAAAACGTGGTGTTTCAGCTCAAAAAGAAGAAGTTCATGCTGCTGTAAAAAATTTGGATCAAGGCTTATTCGCAAATGCGTTTTGTAAAATTTATCCCGATTTTTTGGGAGAAAATGAAGATTTTGTGAACGTAATGCATGCGGATGGCGCAGGTACAAAGAGCATATTGGCTTATTTATATTGGAAAGAAACCGGAGATATTACTGTTTGGAAAGGAATAGCCCAAGATGCTGTGGTGATGAATTTAGACGATTTATTGTGTGTAGGTATTCACAACAATATAGTATTCAATTCAACTATTGACAGAAATAAAAACCTTATTTCAGGGGAAATTTTGGAGCAAATTATAAATGGAACACAATCAGTTTTTGATATGCTTGCTACACATGGCGTACATATAAATTACTTGGGCGGCGAAACAGCAGATGTAGGAGATGTGGTGCGTACGGTTGCAGTAAATGGTACCATGACGAGTAGATGGCCAAAAAATAAACTGATAACGAACGATCATATAAAAGCAGGAGATGTTATAGTTGGATTAGCATCTTACGGACAAGCAAACTACGAAACTGAATACAACAGCGGTTTAGGCAGTAATGGGCTTACAAGTGCAAGGCATGATGTGCTTAGTAAATTTTATGCTGAAACTTTTAAGGAAAGTTATGATAACAATTTAAGTGATGAAGTGGTATACATTGGTTCACATAAATTAACCGATGAAATAGTTAGAAATGACCGAAAAACAACCACCATAGGAAAACTACTGCTTAGCCCTACCCGTACTTATGCTCCTATATTAAAAGAAATACTTACCAATCATTTTGAAAAAATACATGGGCTTATACATTGCAGTGGCGGAGGACAAACCAAATGTTTAAAATACCTGCCCGATAATTTTAAAATTGTAAAAGATAATCTATTAGATGCACCTGAAATATTTCAAATAATTGCAAAAAGCAGCGGTAGTAATTTAAAAGAAATGTATGAAGTTTTTAACATGGGTTGCAGGCTCGAAATTTATTGTAAAGCAGATGATGCACAGATTATGATAAATACCGCTCAATCATTTGGAATAGCTGCTCAAATAATCGGAAGAGTTGAACCAAGTACTAAAAAGGAATTAGTGATAAAAATAGGCAATGAAGAAATACATTATGCTCATTAGAAAGGATAATTAATTCCAACAGTAAAATTAAAATTTTCGTACCGCCATTGACGTTCTTTTTTAGAAAATATTTTTGAAAATGCATCATTAAAGCTTATCGGTGGCGCTTTCCATCCATTATTTACATCGCTGCTTTCGGGGCGCTTAAATCTAAAACTAAAATCTGTCCGCAAAATAAGGTAAGAAAAATCGAACCTAAAACCATACCCTGCTGACAAACCAATTTGTTTGTAAAGATTTCTAAATTCAAACTTTGTTATTTCATTTGAACTGCCAGGCTTAGGATCTTTAAAATTCCAAATATTACCAATATCTACAAATGCAGCTCCTTTAAGCGTGATTAAATCAGGAATAATTCGAGCGATATCGTGGCGAAATTCAATATTGGTTTCAAGTTGTATATCGCCCGTTCTATCATTGAAAAAGTTCTGTGAGTTTACCGTGTAAGGAATCAGTTTTTGCGCTCCTCTACCAATTCCTCTCACTGGCCATCCACGCATACTATTACTACCTCCCCCAAAAAACTGTTTAAAAAATGGCAAGGCTGTATCTTTAAACAATGGAATTCCCACCCCTGCAAAAGCTCTGTAAGCAATGGCATTTTTTCGTTTAGTCACAGTGTATTTATATTCTGCATCTAATTTGACAAAACGTCTTTTAAATTGTTTTAAAATTGGTAATGCTCCCCACGTAAGACCGGATTCTTCTACATTAAATTTGAAACTTCTTTCTTTTGACAAACTTAATGGATGACTAGGATTGCGAAATATGCTCGCATAACTAAATGCTGTACCTATTGTAAAAGATGTATTATATGAATATCTTAAAAAGGGATTTAGATTTAAGAGATCATTAAATGTTTGTGACTGGTTATACAAATAACTAAAATCTGCATTTAATATCCTAACAGTATATCTATGATTTTTTTTATCTGTAGCTGTGAAACCAGCATTCAAGTTTCCTGATTGTAAACTAAATAAATTTAATCTGTTGTTGTAACCAACACCTGAATTTATAAAAGATTCACCTGTTTTAAATTTAAAAAAGTTCATAACTTTTGGAGATAAACTTGGTATCAAAATATTATTGGTATAACTAAGTTCGTTAGAGAAAATTAAATTATTAGAGTTTGTTCGGCTGCCATTATTAAGCTCAACACCGGCACGTAAATTATGTGTCATGCTAATAGCTTGCTTACCAATATTTTTATTTTTTAGCGAAAAGTTAGCCGACAATCCAAATAAATTTCCTCCTAAAGCAGCACTTGTATTACTTGTTGATGAATAGCTGGCTTCTAAAGAGTTTTCAAAAATAAATTTTTTGCCGGGCAATAATTCTATGATCAGATCAATCTTATCTACCTCATCAAGATTCTCTACAATTCTAATATTTATACTCTGCCAAACCCCAAGTCGTGTAAGATTATTAATGGTTTTAAAATACTCTTCTTGTTTATAAACATCACCGCTACGCATGGTAATATTTCTTGCAAATACCGTGTTTTTAAATAATCTTTCATGAAACCTAAAAACAAAATTTTTAGTGGTGCGCTGTTTTATAAAACTGGTATCTATAAATACATCATCCGGTCTGTAATCAGATAAAATATAAATTTTGTTGATGGTATATTTATTCAGCTTGGTAGTATCTTCGGGCTTAACAATATCCAATGCCAATTTAATAGTGGGAGAATCTTTTTTCTGTTGGGCTTCATTTAACAAACGCAATTGCTCAAAAGGATCATCGCTGATGGTTGTAAGGGCAGCAATAGAACTATCTCCCCTCATTCTTAATTCAGCAGCAGTAAATTTGTAATAGCCATTATTTCTAAAACTATCTACCAGCCTGTTTATTTCAGCCAGCACGGCCACTTTTGTAACAGGTGTATTTTGTATTATGTAGCTTTCATTTTTAGAAGCAACAGCAATTTTCTGTAATTCTTCTTTTTTTAAACGATATCGAAAAGTGTCAATTAAAGTTGGTTTGCCTGCTACAACTTTATAATTTACAGTAACTTTTCTGTTAGAAGTATCTTGCGTATAAGTGGCTTTCGCATTGTAATAACCCAAATGATACATAGAGGACTGCATGTTTAATGCAGATCTGGAGGAATAAGAAGTATCGTAAGCAATTGGTTTTTTAAGGATGTGTAATACAAAAAATGCATCTCTTATATATACTTTACTGCTATCATCTAAATAATTATTTAATCGTTGTAATACAGCCTGCCGCTCCACTTTATTAAATTCACCTCCAATAAGTTCTATTTTATTATTAACTAAATAGGGTTGGTTTACAGGTGCTTTTCTAATAATAGTACAAGATGAGACAAAGAGTAAAAGAAAAATTATATTTTTAAGGCGAATAAAATTCATTTTATATTTTCGGCGCAGCTAAAACTGCATAAAATTTCAGGATGATCAATAAATCAAGTGTCAAATATATTCAAAGTTTACAGCACAAAAAATTTAGGGATGAACACAATGCTTTTATTGCAGAAGGACCAAAGGTTGTGGAAGAGATATTGCAGAATAATATATTTGAATGTGAATTTGTTTATGCTACCGAAAACGGATTGAATTATTTAAATCAACATCTGAAAATTAAACTTGCTGATAGAATAATTGTAATACAAGATTTTGAGCTGGAAAAAATATCTGCTCTTGCTACTCCTAATAACCTGTTAGGGGTTTTTAAAAAAAAGCCTTTGGTTAACCGGATAAATATCAGCAAAAAAATTACCCTTTTTTTGGATGATATACAAGACCCCGGCAACCTTGGCACAATTATAAGAACGGCTGATTGGTTTGGTATAGAAACCATTTTTTGCTCCAACGTTACAGCAGATTGTTACAACCCAAAAGTGGTACAAAGCACCATGGCAAGCCTAGGCAGGGTTAATATTATTTATGGAGATATAAAAGATCAATTGGCAAAACATGATAATATAAATAAATATGCTGCCGTGCTGGGTGGTAAAAATATTAATGATATTGGTAAATTAAAGGAAGGTATTATTATTATTGGTAATGAATCTAAAGGGATTTCTGCTGAAGTGTTAGCTATGGTCAACGAAAAGATAACTATTGCAAAAATAGGTGAGGCTGAATCATTAAATGCAGGGGTGGCTGCGGGAATAATATTGTTTGCGGTTACTGCGTAATTTTTAAGGATAAATAATATTATTCCATATAATTCACAGACTAGTCTATAGGGTAAAGGTCACCTTCATTTTAGTGTCAGCCTGAGCCTGTCGAAGGCGGGTTAGTTTATAGCAACGGGTTCGACAAGCTCACCCTGACAATCTTTCAATCTCGAACTATATCATTTGCAAAGAGCTTAAAATTTATTATTCCCGATGCTGCTAGGAATAAGTTTTTCAGGCCAACTAAATTAAATGGGACATTGGCAGGAACAAATTCTAAAAAAATACAACCATATTGGATTTAGAAAATATATACAATCCTTACATTCTACCTAAAACTTATTGCCCTCACAGGTTCAACTTTCTTTACCAAATATGTTGGAATAATAAGTGTGGCAAAACATACCAATAATGTGATCAAATCTACTGCTACAACCTGTCGCCAATCAATATCAGCCTGCGCTACAGACATGTAATAAGATTCTTCATTAAGCTTGATAAACCCTGTTTTTTGTTGTATATAACAAAGGCCTAACCCTAATAACGTGCCTGCCATTATTCCTATTAATGCAACGCCAGAGGTATTCAATAAAAATATCTTTTGAATATCCCAATCTGTTGCGCCGGTAGCTTTTAAAATACCCGTCATAGCTGTACGTTCCAATGCTAAAATTATAAGGCAGGTGATTAAATTTACAACTGCTACTATCAACATTATTACAAGCAAAATATTTTTTAATTGTCCCTGCAAATTTAGCCAATCAAATATTTGAGGATAAATTTCTCTGATGCTTTTACTGTACCAGGTATCAGGCAATTCTTTGTAAATTTTATTAGCTATACTATCAGTTTTTTTATAATCTTTTAATAACACTTCGTATCCGCCAATTTGAGTTGGTTCCCAATCATTCAATCTTCTTATTAAATTAATATCACATAAAGCGAAATTTTTATCATACTCCTCAATTCCTATTTTATAAATTCCTGCTATATTTAATTTGCGTGCTGTGTTTCGTGAACCACCAGGTTTAAAAAAATATACAATTAAACTGTCGTTTACATCAAGCTTTAACTGAGTAGCAGTATAATTGGAAATGTTTATTTGTTTGCTATAACCACTGTCAGCAAATGATATCCATTTTCCTTTAATTAAAAATGGCTGAATACGATTAAAATTATAGTTGGAATCCAAACCTTTCATCAAAACACTTTCTATATCTGTACCAAATTTTAATATTGCAGATTTGGTAGCATATTTTTCAACCGAAGCTACCTCAGGCAAATTATTTAAATAATTTTCAACACTGTCATTTGCATAAATGGGGTATTCTTCTGCATTGCCAATTCTTTCCTCTACATTTTGCTGTACACGTACATGCCCCCAAAAGTTAAAAACCTTTGTACTTATTACTCTTTGAAAACCATTTACGAAACTGAGCGCTACAATCATCACTGCTACACTAAGGGTGGTAGCACCTGCAGCTAGACCAATAATAAAACGGCTAAAACTTTTTTGTTTAACAGATGCTAATCTTTTTGCAATGAAGTACGAAACGTTCAAACCAGTATTATTTTGTTGTATCTTCAAAAATAAATAATTAAACCTGTAAATGAATTTTAAAGATTTTTTGTTCTGTTGTGTAGTTTTTTTTATCAGTGTAAATTTATTTGCTCAACAGCCAGATAAAATTTATAAACCCTACATTGGTACTGCACAATTATTTCAATATGGCAACCAATCTCAGTTGCCCATCTATAGTATTAATGGTGGGGAGCGTATTCAATTAGAGTTTGATGACTTAGAAGGTAATTTTAAAAGTTATTATTATACTTATCAGCTATGCGATTATAGTTGGCAGCCTGTAAATCTTTCACCCTTCGATTACATAAAAGGTTTTACTCAAAACAGAATTACAACTTATAGATACTCGTCCATTGCACTCACTCGTTACACTCATTACCAGGCTATATTGCCTGAGCAGAATTCAATTCCAACTAAATCTGGCAATTATTTATTAAAAATATTTTTAGATGGTGATACATCAAAACTTGTTTTTACAAAACGTTTATTGGTGGTAGAAACAAAAGCATCTGTAGGAGCCTCCGTTGTGCAATTATTAAGCTCACAAAACTTTACCACTTACCAAAAAGTAAGGTTTACCGTAACAACTACAGATATAAATGCGTTTAGCGCAGCCCAACAAATAAAAGTAGTAGTACTGCAAAATAACAGATGGGACAATGCACAAAAAGATATTGCACCCACATTTGTACGAGGAAATGTATTGGACTATAGCAATGAAAACATAGCCCAGTTTCCTGGCGGTAAAGAGTGGCGCTGGT
Organism: Ferruginibacter sp.; assembly: GCA_031424845.1. Taxonomy (GTDB): domain Bacteria; phylum Bacteroidota; class Bacteroidia; order Chitinophagales; family Chitinophagaceae; genus Ferruginibacter. The sequence continues at coordinate 32 of JANPIF010000289.1, read as the reverse complement.
TAGATATCAGAAGTTTCTGGTTGCAAAGCGAT
>JANPIF010000288.1:0-6819 GCA_031424845.1 Ferruginibacter sp. | reverse complement strand
CGTTGGCAACATGCTCATTAAAAGCATGTATAGCTTTTGCATTTTTCCCTGTAATATTTTGTTCCAAAACCTGTCCGTGAAAAAGCACATTATCGGCAATGATGAAACCGCCTTTTTTAAGATTTGGCAAAGTTAATTCGTAATACTCAATATAGCTCACTTTATCAGCATCAATAAAAACAATGTCCCATTCCTCCTGTATGGTAGGAATTATTTTTGCCGCTTCGCCGATGTGTAGTTTTATATTACTTTTAAACGAACTTTTATCAAAATTATTTTTAGCAATTTTAGCATCTTCTTCCCTTAATTCTATTGTATGAATAAGGCCACCATTTTGCAAGCCGGCAGCCAAGCACAATCCACTAAAACCTGTAAAGCTGCCTATTTCCAATACTTTCATTGGTTTTACCATGTGGCTAATCATCTGCAGAAAATTACCTTGCACTGCGCCACTTATCATGTGTGCATGTGGGTGTGTTGTATTTGTTTCGTTTAAAATCTGTTGCAATAAAACATCCTGCGGCGATGAAAATTTTTCAATGTACGCTTCTGCTTTATCAATAATAATTTCCATTTTACGCTAATTGTTTTTCTGTTTTTTTAGAGATCATTAACAGACCAACAAAGGTTAAAAAACCATTAAGTAACAACAATTCTGATCCTATTTGTAAACCACCAAATAATTCTTTTTGAAATTTATCTATAAAAAAACAAATGAGTGGTGCTGCAATACAAATAAATGGTACCAAGTTATCATGCACGCTTCGCTTAGTAAGAATACCAAATGTAAACAAACCAAGCAGTGGACCATAAGTATAAGCTGCTACTTTTAAAATAACACCAATCATACTCGGATCATTTACTTTATAAAAAACCAACACAAATAATAAAAACACAAACGCTACCATTAAATGTACTCTTTGTCTTAGCTTCTTTTTTTGTACTTCGTCCATATCAGTTCTACGCTGCATTCCTATAATATCTATACATATAGATGAAGTGAGTGCAGTAATAGCACCATCTGCACTTGGAAAAAGTGCTGAGATTAATGCAATGATAAATATAACAGAAACGATGGGTGGCATATGGTGCAAGGCAAGTTCAGGAAACAATTTATCACCCGTTACAGTAACGCCTTGTTGTGTGCCATACAAATGCAATAACCCTCCCAAGAAAAGAAACAATAGTAAAACCGATACTAGAATAATTGAAAGTGTGATAATATTTTTTTGAGAATCACTCAAGCGTTTTACAGATATGGTTTTCTGCATCATTTCCTGGTCCATACCCGTCATAGTAATGGTTATAAATGCACCGGCTAGAATTTGTTTTACAAAAAACAATTTGCTTTCCGGTTCAGTAAAAAATACTTTGGAATAGCCTTTATCTTTCATTGCATCTAATGCAGAAAACAAATTAAGATCCATCGTATTCAAAATGTACAATACACAAACCACCAAACCCGATAGCATAAAAGTTGTTTGCAAAGTATCGGTAAATACAATCGTTTTTACACCACCTTCATACGTGTAAATTAAAATCATTATTAAAATGATAAGTGTAGTTACCCAAAATGGAACTCCCAATTGTGAAAGTATAGCATCCTGCAAAATTTTTACTACCAAATACAATCGTGCAGTAGCGCCCAATGTGCGACTTAATATAAAAAAAGAAGCTCCAGTTTTGTACGATTTTACACCGAGCCTGCCACTTAAATAATTGTAAATAGATGTTAGATTAAGTCTGTAATACAATGGTAGCAGTACGTAAGCAACTACAAAATAACCTATCAAATAACCCAATGCTATTTGAAAATAAGCAAACGATTCTTTGCCTACTCCACCAGGTACACTTACAAATGTTACTCCCGAAAGAGATGTACCAATCATACCAAATGCAACCAACATCCAGTTGCTATTTTTATTACCAATAAAAAAAGATTCGTTGTTACTATTTCGGCTAGTGTACCATGCCACAATTAATAGTAAAATAAAATAACCAACAACAAACGATAAAAGAAGGTATGGAGACATAAATAAATTTTAATAAAACAATCAGTTATTTGGTTTATGAAAAACCGAAAGTAAGTTTTTTAAACAGTAAATTCAAACAGCAACTATTTTTATCATAAATAATTACACTTAAAATTATTTTCATTTATTATTTGTTAAAGAAAACTATGGAATATTTTTTAAAAAAGAAATATATTACAAATAGGATTCATCTCATTTACTTTTTTTCCTTGATGAAAAAAAGTAACAAAAAAAATCAAGACTAAAGAAAAAAAGCTAAAAATTTGAATGTTTGTCTAAAATGAAATCAGTTACAACATTTTTGCAAAGCCCAGCTCTAGTAGGACTTACAAACAGAGAATTTTTACCAAACATTTGTAACATTGATTTCATTTCTTAACGACCAACATTCATATTTTTTAACGCTTTTTTTCTTAGGTCGTTCCTGATTAATACTTTATCAGATAAAATTTAATTCAAATGATTTATCTTGAAAAAATATATCCATCAAAACTATTAATTCAACTGCATGAACCAACGATTTTATTCGCTTGATGTATTTAGAGGTGCTACTGTGGCGCTGATGATATTGGTAAACAATCCAGGCTCGTGGGGTTTTATTTATCCGCCTTTAAAACATGCACCTTGGCATGGCTGTACGCCAACAGATTTAGTGTTCCCCTTCTTCTTATTTGCAGTAGGCAATGCCATGGCTTTTGTAATGCCAAAGCTGGAAGCAGCAGGCGAAAAAACATTTTGGTTTAAAGTTATAAAACGCACATTACTCATATTTGTAATCGGCTTATTTTTAAACTGGTTTCCATTTATAAAATATGATGCAGATGGAAATTTTGTAGGCAAACCATTTGAAACGCTCAGAATTTTTGGTGTACTACAACGCATTGCTGTTTGTTATTTTTTTGCATCTGTAATTGTACATTATTTTAAAGTGAGAGGTGCATTTATAGCAAGTGCATTTATTTTATTAGGCTACTGGTTTTTGTGCGTAGTGGCAAACCCTACAGATCCATTTAGCCTTTTAGGTTGGTTTGGTACCGATATAGATAAAAATATTTTGGGGGAATCGCACATGTACCATGGCGAAGGCGTGGCATTTGATCCCGAAGGTTTAATGAATAGTTTTGCAGCAATTGTACAGGTCATATTTGGCTACCTCGTTGGAAATTATATTTTACAAAAAGGCAAAACGCAGGAAATGCTCAATGGTTTATTTGTAGCAGGTTGCGTACTCATTGTTACAGGCCTCGCATGGGAAATGGTGTTTCCAATAAACAAAAAAATATGGACAAGCAGTTACACCATTTACACCACTGGTCTGGCATTGCTCACTTTATCTGTAATGATTTATTTAATAGAATTTAAAAATGCCAAAGGCGCATGGAGCCGCTTCTTTGATGTGTTTGGCAAAAATGCCCTCTTCATTTTTGTATTGAGCGGCGTATTGCCAAGGCTTATGGGATTAATAAGAATTCCGGGGGCAATAGATGCAGCAGGCAAACAAAAATTTAACTCCCCTTTCAGTTGGTTTTATGAAAATATATGCAAACTAATTTTACCACAAGAGCCAAGGTTAGGTTCATTAATTTATGCCCTTTGTTTTATTGCCATGATGTGGTTTTTTGCATGGTTAATGGATAGGAAGAAAATTTATGTTAAGGTGTAGTTGTGAATAGTGAGTGGTGAATAGGTGTTGCGGTTCCTACTACCCTACATCTGGTAAATGTTAGTTGATAAATCTTTTTCCAACGGTTATTATGCAATAGTTGTTAGCGGATATGTATGATGGGTTAAAGAAATTAATTTATCCCTAAATAATCTTTTAATTTTTTTCAAACTGTTTTTTGTACGCTGCTATTTTATTACAATAAACTTTATCTTTTTTTACTTTTTGCCAAGCCTCATAAAAAATTTCAGCACTCTCAGCTTTTAATGCATCGGGAACAAGTGGTAATTGTTTACGGCCATGTGCACCGCTTTGTCCTTTTTTATTTTCCGGTACCGGTCCATCGTATTTTTTACCACTTGCATGGTTTGCATATCGCCTGCTGCGGGTGTAACCCATTTGCAAAAATTTTCGAGCCATATCCATGCCTGCAAAATCGTTTTGCTTTTTATACTCAGTAAAAAGTTTTTTTATTTTAGCAGCAGATTTTTTTGCCTCAACAGGAGTTTTAAATTTCCAAAATGGAAGTATTTCTGATTTATACGGTTCTACCAATAATACACCCTGCTCTCCTCTGCCCATTCTATACAACTCCGGTTGTAATCTTATATTAATTGTTTTGTAATTAATAGAATAATCAAATTCTTTTATTTTCATATAATATAATTATCACTTCTATTTTAAAATGAGTATTTTATTTTTTTTAAAGAAAACTCTTATTTACTATAAATTCTTAAACTACATTTGCTAAATAATTTAGTTTTTATGCAGTTTTATACAACCATACCATCCACTTCAATTTCATTGCCAATTATCCATTTCAAAATACCGGCAGGTTTTCCTTCTCCCGCTATGGATTATATAGAAGACAGAATTGATCTTGCCCAACAGTTAGCACCACATCCCTTATCTACTTTTTATTCTTATTGCGAGGGCGACTCTATGATTGATGCCTGCATTCCACCAAATTCAATATTGGTAATTGACAAATCACTTACTGCAAAAAGTGGAGATATTGTAGTGGCGTATTTAAATGGCGGTTATACAGTAAAATATATAAAATTCGAAAATGAAAAATGCTTCTTAATACCGGCAAATAAAAAGAAAAAATATGCCGTGATAGAAATTACGGAAGAAATGGAAATGATTGTTTGGGGTGTGGTAACAAATGTTGTAATAGATACAAAAAACATAAGGTTATGTACGCTTTAGTAGACTGTAATAATTTTTATGTTTCCTGCGAAAGGGTTTTTAACCCTGGTTTAATTGGTAAGCCGGTTATTGTTTTATCCAATAATGATGGCTGCGCTATTTCTCGAAGTGATGAAGCAAAGGCATTGGGAATAGAAATGGGAGCCGTACCTCATTTATTAAAAGAAAAAATTGATTTGTGTAATGTAAAAATGTTTAGTTCTAATTATACACTCTATGGAGATATGAGCGATAGGGTTATGAAAACACTTTCTTCATTTGTTCCTCGTATAGAAATTTATTCCATTGATGAAGCTTTTTTAGATATGGGGAATATGCCTTACACAGATTTATTAAAGCTGGGAATGAAAATAAGAACAACCATTTTAAAAAATACAGGCATTCCGGTTTGTGTGGGTATTGCCCCTACAAAAGCTTTGGCTAAAATGGCAAACAGGTATGCAAAAAAAAAGAACAAAGCAGTGGGAGTACATTGGGCAGCAAATAAATATTTAGTAGATGAAATGTTGGAATATACTAACGTAGGAGATGTATGGGGTATTGGTAGGCAGTATGCTTTAATGCTAAACAGAAACGGCATAAAAACTGCCATGGATTTCACTAAAGCACCAGAAGATTTTGTAAGATCTACCATGAGTGTTGTAGGGTTAAGATTGCACAACGAGTTAAAAGGAATACCTTCTATTGCATGGGAATTTGAACTACCCGCAAAAAAAAACATTTGTACCGGAAGATCATTTGGCTCCATGATCAGCGATAAAAATTTAATAAAAGAAGCCATGAGCAATTATGCGGCTTCGTGCGCTCTTAAATTAAGAAATCAAAAAAGCGCAGCAAAAGAATTAAAAGTTTTTGTACATACCAATCCGCATAGAATACAGGATGAGCAATATTTTAGATCAGTTGTTGTACAGTTTGAAACTGCTACCAACAGCACACCGGAAATTATAAAATATGCATTAAAAGGTTTTGAAATTATTTTTAAAGATGGTATTAAATACATGAAATGTGGTGTAGAATTAAGAGGCTTTATTCCAGAAGATCAACTACAATTAAATTTATTTTCTGACACAGATAATACAAAAAGTAAAAAAGCAGTTGCTGCTTTAGATAAAGTAAACAAAGCGCTTGGAAAAGATTTAGTAAGGTTTGGCATACAGGGTTTCGATAAAAAATTTAAAGCAAGAGCAGCACATCTTTCTCCTTGCTACACTACCAACATCAACCATATAATAAAAATAAAATAATGTTTCAACCATTCGAAATTTTTAAACCTCTTTATTTAAAAAGATTAATAAGCCTAAAAAAAATTTATGTGGTTACGCAAACTTATAACGGTGGCGATGATAATTTGGTAACAGAAAACAAAACAAATATTTTATTAACCGATTATGATGATATTGGCTTAGCCAACATTCATAAAACTGCTGTAAAAAAAGATAAATATGCTTCAGTAATTCAGCTTACCAATGAGAAACATTATAAAAAACTGGAAGAGATGTTGAGGGAAGATTCACCCTATAAATTGTATTGGTCGGTAATAAAAGATTTAGACAATATAAAAAGAAAAATAGATGTAAAATATAAAGATAATATTCGCCGGTACATTCAAAAAAATACTACCTGGCGTATTGGTGGAGATGAAACAATAAGGCCACAACTTTCAGTAATATTTGGGGAGCTTTTTATTTTTTTAAAACGTGGCGAACAGGAATTGCGTGTTAAATTTGAAGAAATAGAAAAATCATAAAACAATGTGTTACGATATATCTTTTACAGTAAATATAAAAAAACTGTCAGATTATTTTCCCGATCTAATATTTGATGAGCAGATAGAAATGAATTTTGAACCTGTGCATATTATTGGGCACAACTATGGCAACCACCCCATTATTTTTAAAAACAGGGAAG
>JANPIF010000287.1:0-7815 GCA_031424845.1 Ferruginibacter sp. | reverse complement strand
CTAACGGAAACAGTGTTCGCAAATCAATAATTTCTACCTGTCCTGCAAAGTTTTTTGCGGCAGCTTTAGCCCAATAAACTCCCATACCATAAGTAATAATACAGCAGCTTTCGCCATTGTTTATTTTTTCTTCATCAGCATGTAAAACAATATTTCCTTTACCGAGCGGAATAATATAATCTCTGCTTGGCTCTGTATTCTTTGCATCTTCTGTGCCTGGCACTTTGCTCCAATATAAACCTTTATGTTCCAGCATTACAACCGGATTAGGATCTATGAATGCCGCTTTCAATAAGCCTTTCATATCTGCAGCACAACTTGGATAAATAATTTTTATACCCTTGATGGTAAGCAATGTACTTTCCACACTTCCGCTGTGGTAAGGACCGCCACCACCATACGCACCGATTGGTACACGTATTAAAGTTTGTATAGGAAATTTACCGCAACTTAAATAACAACTTTTAGAAATTTCTGTTACCAACTGGTTTAACCCCGGATAAATATAATCTGCAAATTGTACTTCTACAATTGGCTTCACTCCCACCACACTCATCCCAACGGTGCTGCCAATAATATAAGCTTCCTGTATGGCTGTATTAAAAACCCGATGATCGCCAAATTGTTCGGCTAATGTAGCCGCTTCTCTAAAAACACCGCCAAGCCTGCGTCCTACATCCTGTCCATATAAAACTGCTTCGGGGTAATCTTCCATTATTTCTCTTATGGCAAACAATGCAGCATCTACCATTAAAACTTTCTCTTTATTTTTAGGCGCACGTTCACCTTTTTCTTCAGTAATATTTGTAGGGGCAAAAACATGATTTGTTACAGAAGATGCTAATGGTTCTGGAGATGCAACCGCTTTATCAAATTCATTTTTTATAAATTCAATTGCCTGTTTTTCTATTTCTTTTAAATGATTTTCATCTACCCCTTGTTGCAATAAAACATTCCTTAAATTATCATAAGGGTCATCGTTGCTGTGCTTACGTAAATCGTCTTCTGTACGGTAAAAATCTTTTCGCACACCACTTGTATGGTGCCCAAGCAATGGCACCCGAGCATGTACCAGGTATGGAGTTGAATGATCTCTTACATCATTTATTATTTGTTGCATGGCATGGTAACTCTCTTCAAAATTATAACCATCAATGCTTATTCTTTTTATGCCTTTAAACCCTTCAATAAATTCGTATGCGTTGCAAGTCCGGGCTTCGGCAGCGGTTACGCTGATGCCCCAATCATTATCCTGCACCAAAAAAATAATAGGCAACTGGTGCAATGCTGCAAACTGAAATGCTTCGCTTACTTCACCCTCGGTTACAGATGCATCGCCGAGGGAACAGACAACTATTGGTGAATTATGAATGGTGAATTGTGAATGGGGATTCGATAAACTTGAATCCTGTTCCGTCTGTGTTATATCGTCCGTGGTCTGTGGTCTGCACTTTAGGCCCCTCAAATACTTCAACCCCTGTGCCACTCCTGTTGTGGGAATAGCCTGCATGCCAGTGGCGCTGCTTTGGTGTATGATAGTTGGTTTATCTTCTCCTCTATAATTTGGATGGTTGTAATAAGACCGACCGCCAGTAAAAATATCTTCCCCTTTTGCCAATAATTGCAGCATTAAAGTATAGGGAGAAAAACCCATACCGAGCATCATGCTTTCATCTCTGTAATAAGGACTCACATAATCGCATGGCAATAAATTATATGCAGTTGCAAGTTGAATTGCTTCGTGGCCACGGCTAGTACTGTGTACGTATTTACAAATGCTTCGATTGGCTTCGTAAATAGCTGCCATTGCCATTGCCTGGCAAATATGTTTGTAGGCTTTTAATGAAATTTGCTGATCCAAAAGTTATGTGAAGTTGTAATGAAAACTAATTTTTTATACGGCACAAATTTAAGTTGCTGTGGTAGTTAAAAAATATTTTTTTTATGGGGTAGAATTGTTGTGAATTTTGAGGGAAAATAATAATATTATTAATTCGTTTTTTGTTTGTTGATAATAAAACTCACTTGCTAGTTCTTATGAACTTTTACTTCTTCCACGTACTCAAGTATATCAGCAGGCTGACAATTTAAAACTTTACAAATAGCTTCTAAAGTACTAAATCGTATAGCTTTTGCTTTTCCCGTTTTTAAAATGGAGAGGTTAGACAGCGTTAAATCTACTTTTTCTGATAGCTCATTAAGCGACATTTTTCGCTTAGCCATCATTACATCTAAATTTACAATTATTGGCATAGCTTAAACAGTTAAATCGTTTTCGTTTTGTAATTCAACCCCTCTCGATAAAATTGTAGCAATAATATAAATGATAGCTGCCATCAAAATAAATGCTTGACTGTCTGCCCAAAATTGATTTAGGTTGTCAATGTCATATCCACGATGTAATAAATTTTTAGCTACTTGCCTTGCTATAAAACTTAACAGACCAATAGAAAAAGTATAGTAACTAATTTGTGTAATTTTTTTTGCAACAAACCCGCTGAATGGTTTTGCCAAATCAAGTTTGCTCATAAGCATAATAACTATGTAAAAAAGGTATGCCTTTAAAAATGAGATGATCAATATAAAACTATAAAGGTTATAAAATGCCGATTGGCTACGATTGTACATTTCGCTCAAGTCCAATTTTTGATAAAGGTTTTTCACAAACTCAGGTTTGTAAATACTGAAAATAAAATTAACTATCAATCCACCTGCTTCAATGCACAAGCCAACAAAAATAATCCAAGATACAATGTGTAGGGTTTTTAGAATGAAGCTATTACCATTTTTCATGATTGTAAAATTTAAAATTATAAAGCAAACATAATAAATATTTATTGATAAACAATAAATATAAGTTGAATATCAAAATATTTTTTTACATATATTTATTTACTTTTTTATTTATTATGAAAGCTTGTGAAATTAGGTTTCCAATGATTTTTCAGAATTTAAAAACACACCGGCAAGCAATATTGACCTGCCAAAAAATGAGGAGCATGAGCATTAGAAATTTTGTGGAGCATTTCAATCCTGCTATTCGTTCTTATCTTTTTGCTCAAAGACAGCAAAAAAGGATATCCACTTCTATCAGGGCTACAATGAGGTGGAGAACTTTTTTGAACTAGTGCAGAAGATATTAGCGAACGTTGCTTAGTGACATGCAAGACGCTATACTGTGTATAATTCTTCTTACTCTAAATTATTACAAGGAAGCCATTGTTGGTATGCGGCGCAGCTGTGAAGCCAACCGTACCAACAACTATAAGAGAATATTATTTATTTATTATTATTATTTAAGATTTATACCTGATGTTGTTGGTACGCTATGCTGCTTTTCCTGCGCTGCATACCAACAAAGACCACTCTTCAATTATGCAACCAATATTCGTATATTTTAATAAATAAGGAATGCCAACAAGGGCATGAAGTTATGTGAAGTTGTAATGAAAACTAATTTTTTATACGGCACAAATTTAAGTTGCTGTCGGAGTTTAAAAATATTTTTTTTATTGGGAGGGAAGAATCAAATGCAAGATGTCAATATTTATCTTTATTATTAATCATCATCAAGAGTTTGCCTGCTAAAAAATTAGAAGCAGCTACTGTTGAAGCTTTATTGGGCATTTGAATCCTGCTATTCGCTCCTATCTTTTTTGCTAAAAGGTAGCAAAAAAGGATATCCACTACTATCAGGGCTACAATCATCAGAATAACTTTTTTGAACATTTACTGGGAAGGAGAAAATTAGCGGAGATTGCGTGGAGATATGCAACGATATTATAAAAATAGGATGTAAATTATGATCAGCTTATTTATTCCAAATAAGAAAATTCACAATATCATATTTCATTTGATCGCTTTCCAATGTTGCCCCCCAAAAAATTGGTATCACTCTACCCTTTATAAGCAATGAATTTTCTGTAGCTAATTCCGTTGTTATTTTTAATACTTTGTTGTACAAATCTTCAGGAATAGAACCTATTATTTCATCAACTTTCTCTGTATAGTTTTTTAGTTGTGCTTTAGTGGTTTTTGGATTTAATTGTATATGTATATCATTTAATAAAATTGCATAAATGTTTGGATATAATTTAAATGATTGAAATGCTAATACAGAAGATATATATGCTTTTGGTTGAATAGATAATTGATATTTCAACATGTCTTTATCAAAAAATAAAAGCTTTTTATCTGAAACTGAATCGTAAACCAATCTTAATTTTTCAACCAGAGTATTCACTTTTTTTGAATATTGTAACCCTTGTCTTATCAAACGATATTTTGGAAGTAATTGAGTCGTAAAGCTAATCAGATAGTTTGTTTGATTGATAATATCTGTTTCATACACTGCATCCACCTTACATTTTTCATATTCTTTTTTAGTTAAAAATAAACTATCGCAAGTATTTTCATTAAATATTTGCGCATTACTTTCTGCCATTACTAAAATAAAAACAATAAACTGTATTATAATTTTCTGTTTCATCATTAAGGGTATTTAGCAATTTACTTATTCTCCATTCTCCAATAAACCATCGCTTCATCTTGCATTGTTTGTACAAAATTCAACTTCCTTAATAAGTTTATTGAACTAACATTTCTTATAAAACATTTAGCAGTTATTTCTTTTACTTCTTTATGGGCTAAAGCCCATTTTATAAGTGCCCTTGCAGCTTCTTCAGCATAACCTTTTCTTCTTTCAATTTGTATAATTCCATAGCCAAGGTCAATATTTTGTTGCTCATGGTTAAACCCTTTAAAACCTATATCTCCAATTATTTCTAAGCTGTCATTTTTTATAATCATCCACGATTCAAAGCCGGTAGGCGCTGCTACTTTATTTAAATTATTAATTATTTTGGGTAAAGTTTCCATCACATCTTCATCAGGCCAACCATTACCTTTTTTAAAACCCATTTTATCCAATGCTGTAAAATCATTATTAATAATATCATTGCAAATTTTTATGCTGTAGGGAATTAAAATTAATCTTTCGGTGATGAGTTTTTTTTCTGGCAATTGTTGGTTTTTAAATTATTTACAGAATGATTCATTAATATCAATATTAAAGTGAAAATACTTTTATCTGTACATAAAATAGGTGAGATTCCTATTTGTAACTATAATTAATTATAAGGCGCCAAGGTTGGAAAAGAGGCAATTCAAAATGTTTTGTAGAATTGAGTTAGTTGTATTCATTGATCTATTTATCTACACACCCGCAAGTCCACCTATTATCTGGTATAGTAGGAAAAACGAGAAAGAACTTATTAGGTCTGTCAATCTTTTCAGCTTTGCCTCCATCAAGATAACCACCTTTAAAAAGAATATTGCCCGCTGAATCTAAATTATATGTACCTACACTTGGAGTTTTAAAACCTGAGTAAGTATATTTCCCATCTTTTGTTATTGTAAAAAAGCCTTTGGGAGTGTACTCATAAAATCCATTTTTATATTTGGATGACGTACAACCATACTTCCCAAACTTTATGGCATCAGGTTTTTTTTGCGCAATTGTAAATAGCGGAAGTATTAAAACAATTATTGTAATAATGGTGAACTTTCTAGTGTTTTTTAAATTCATAAGTGATCATTTATATCTAAATAAATATACTCTAAAAAAATCCTTACCTATGTTTCCAGAAAATTACTGTGCTTCTTCTCAAATCATCTAGAAACGTTTGGTTCCATGTCCTCCATAATCAATGACCAAAAAAGTTCCTCTGCTCACAATAGCCCTGATGGCAGCGGTTATCCTTTTTTGCCTGCCTTTGGGGCAAAAAAGATAATAGCGAACAGCAGGATACAAATGCCCATCAAAGCCAAAATGCTCCCGCTCCTCTACCTTCTACTTTTCTGCCAACACAATCTTATACGTCCACAAATTTTTCTTCAATGCTTTATATTGCAGGTAAGCGGTATCAATATTTTTTTTGCCGTAAATGGTTGGTTTAGGGTTAAAGAGTTTATACAAAAAACCACCTACCACACCGGGGAAAAAAGCACGGTATAATCTTTTTGCTGAGGGGATTATTTTATCGGTTGCATCTTCAATAGTAGTGTTGGTAAAGCCTGCTTGTGTGAGTTGTTCGGTAAATTTTTCGATGGTGGCAAAATCATCAATGGCCCAACCGTTTGCCCATTGGGTTATTAACGCAGCATCTTTACCGGAGAGGTTTTGCTTCTTAAAAAAATCTGCCATTATTAGTCTGCCGCCTTTTTTTAATAAGCGGTATGCTTCTGCAATAAACTTACTTTTATCTGCCGCATGGCATACACTTTCTATTGCCCATACTACATCAAAACTTTCGCTTGGGTAGTTGGTAGCTGTAAAATCTTGTTGCTCAAATATGGCGAGGGTTTGTAGATTTTCTTCAACAGATAATTTATTGGCTGTAGCTACCTGCTTTGCGCTAAGGCTTATGCCTGTTACGTTACAGCCAATGTTTTTTGCAAGCCATAAAGACGAGCCGCCTATGCCACATCCAGCATCGAGTACATGGTTTTCATTTTTTATGCCTGCTTTTGTGGCAAGTATTTTATTAATGTTTAGTAATGCTTCGTGAAAGTTTTTTGTACTGTTATCCCAATAACCATAATGCAATGAGCGACTGCGTTGGAGATTCCATACACGTTTGTAGTGTGTTTGGCTGAGGTCGTAATATTGTTCGATGTCTTTATTGGAGTACATTATTTAATAATTTAAAAACAGAGGTCACAAAGGTTTTTAGGAAGTACAGTAGGAAGGTTAATGGCAAAGAGAACAAAGGGATAAAGGAGAACAAAGAGAAGGAAAAAAGGCACTTCCTTTTAGTGAAGTGCCCAGTTAATTTATATTTCTTTTTTGTGAATCTTGTGTTTCTTTCTTTGTATACTTTGTGGTTCAAACCTTGTTCAAAAAACTATTGCATCGTAAAACTTTCCAAAAACTTGGTTGTAAAGTTTCCGCTTTTGAAATCTTCGTTTTGCATAAGTTGTAAATGAAAAGGTATAGTTGTTTTTACTCCTTCAATTACATATTCGCTTAAAGCCCTGTACATAGTGTTGATGGCTTCTTCACGGGTTTGTGCTACGGTAATTAATTTTGCAATCATACTATCGTAGTATGGTGGAATTACATAGCCTGCATATACATGGCTATCTACTCTTACGCCATGCCCGCCGGGCTGGTGCAATACCGTAATTTTTCCTGGCGATGGTCTAAAATCGTTGTATGGATCTTCTGCATTTATTCTGCATTCAATGGCATGCATTTGGGGATAATAATTTTTACCGCTAACTTTTTCGCCGGCTGCAATTTTTATCTGTTCTTTTATCAGATCGAAATTTATTACTTCTTCTGTTACACAATGCTCCACCTGTATTCTTGTATTCATTTCCATGAAATAAAAATTACGGTGCTTATCTACTAAAAATTCAATGGTTCCAACCCCTTCATACGAAATAGAATTGGCTGCTTTAATAGCTGCTTCACCCATACGCTCCCGCAGTTCATCCGTCATAAAAGGAGAAGGACTTTCCTCTACCAATTTTTGGTGACGGCGCTGTATAGAACAATCCCTTTCACTTAAATGACAGGCATTTCCGTATTGATCTCCGGCTACCTGTATTTCTATATGGCGTGGCTCTTCTACAAATTTTTCCATGTAGAGTCCATCGTTTTTAAAAGATGCTGCAGCTTCTGCTTTTGCATTATCAAAATTCTTTTCAATATCCTCTTCATTCCATACAACTCTCATACCTTTTCCACCACCGCCTGCAGTAGCTTTCATTATGATAGGATAACCAATTTCTTTTGCTGCCCATTTTGCA
>JANPIF010000286.1:0-10031 GCA_031424845.1 Ferruginibacter sp. | reverse complement strand
TTTTATAATAGCTTCCAGTGTAGCAAGTTTACCTGGGTTAATATTGGGTATTCTTTGAGCTTTACCTTGTAAGCCTTCCAATTGCTTTTTACTTAAATTACCTCTTTCCATATATTGTATCTGTATGCTTTTACAAAATGCATCATTTGGCTTTTCAGCTAATACAGCTTCAATCACTTGGGCTATAATATCAATATTGGGGTTTACGTGGTGCATGAAGCAAAGTTAAGGTCTTAATATGGCTGGCATCACATCTGTACAGCAGCTAACTTAAAAGAATTAATATAAGTTTTTTTTACTAAAAATAATAGATGACTATAAAGAAAAAAACCGCCGGTCATTACAGAAATTTCTTATTAAATTTTGTAAATTACAAGAACTGAAAAATATCTTTTTCACATTCATTAAAATAAAACTTCTTTGTTATGCAACCTAAAGACAACAACGACATTAAAACAGATCTACGTCACGATAATATGGAATTTTCTGCTGCTACCGATGGCGATGACATACTGGATACAGATGACTTTAACCGTGAAGAAGATGGAATAAGCAGCGAAGAGTTGAATGCTTTGGGTGAAGACAATGATATAGAAATGGCTGCAGCTTTAAATGCTGTTGAAAATGATAGATTGGTGGATGCAGATAATTTGCCCGAAGAAAGTGAAGAAGATGATTATTATGACAACGATGCTGAAGCTGAAATTGAAAACGAGCGAGTTTAATGCTATCTCTCCTAAAAATAGTTTAACAATTTTGCTGCTGCTATCCTGAGAAAAAATGAAAATACTTTTTATGGAGGCAACTATTGTATATATAGTTTCGATTGTTTGTTAAACTATCAATATTTAAATATTACGCTATAAATAAATTATTTTGCCAGAGCGGCAGCAGCTACTCCATATCATCTATGGTTGTGCAAACACAAACAGGGCATGTCAGAAAGAGTTATATAAACTCTACTATAGTTTCTGTATGGGTATTTGTGTGCGCTATTGCCACAATCCTGATGATGCCATCGAGGTTACAAATGATGGGTTTTTAAAAGTCTTTAAAACCATCAACAATTTTTCTCCAAAATTTGACAATATTGAAGCATCCTTTATGGGTTGGATGAAGAGTATAATGATTTATACTGCTATTGATAATTTTAGAAAGAACAATCGTTATAACAATCATCTTGATATTGAAGATGCGCATCATGATATACAGGAAAATGATGAAAATTCTATAGACAGAATGTCCTACAAAGAAATTATAGAATTGGTACAAAGGTTATCACCAGTTTACCGTACTGTTTTTAATTTATATGTAATTGATGGGTTTAAGCATGAAGAAATAGCCACTCAATTAAATATTACAGTAGGTACTTCCAAATCGAATCTTGCTAAGGCAAGAATAAATATTCAAAAAATGTTAAAGGCAACAAATATTAAATTGTATGAGCAGCGAAGAGCCATTTGATTATATCGAACATAAAATAAAAGAAGCAGCCGAAAACCATGACATTGTTTTTGAAGAATCATCATGGAAAAAAATGGAGGCATTGCTTAATAAGGAACCAAAGCGCATGCCATTTGTGTGGTGGTGGTTTATGCTTCCGCTTGTACTAACAGGCGCTGTTGGCATTTTCATAAAAAATATTACCGCACATAAAAATGTACAAAATATAAATATTAAACCAGAAAAAACAGCATCTACTAATAGCATAAAAACAGCTTCATTTGTAGCCATTAAAAGTGATATAAAACTAAAGGATAAGTATATAAAACCAATAACCAATAAAACGAATTTTACTCATTCTGATAATTATAATAAAGAAACAATACACCTACCTAAAAAAAGAAATAAAAATGTTTTTGCAAAATCTGTACAGCAAAACATTAAGAATCTCTCTTTAATTGAGGAAGTAAATTTTGCAAGTAATCAAACTATCATTTATGATAAAGCAAAGGCAAATCTTTCAATAAATAATAGCAGCGTTTTTATTGATGAGGTTTCAAATGTTATTTCGGCAAAACCAGATAGCAATAAAAATGAAATTGCCACTTCTACAAAAACGGATAGCTCATCAACTGTAAATGAAAAAAAAACTATCAAAAAGAAAGAGCGTTTATTTGCGAAAGTTTATGTTGTTGGTACAGCCGGTGCAGATGTAAGTTCTACCAAACTATTGGCTTTTAATAATAACCCTACCACCTTTAAATATGGAGTAGCAGCAGGTTTTAATCTATCCAATAAAATAAGCGTGCAAGCCGGTTTATATGCCGGTAAAAAGAAATATATTGCCAACGAAGGCGATTACAATTTTAAAGATGGTTCTTATTATAACAACGTTAAAATAATTAAAGTAGATGCAGATTGTATCGTTTATGAAATTCCTATTTCTGTGAGGTATAATGTACTACAAAAAAAGGCAATCAATATTTATTCCGGCGCCGGTATTTCAACTTACATAATGAAAAAAGAAGATTATGTAATACATTTCATCAGAAACAATATGCCCTATTCCAGAGAATGGTATTATACAGGAAATCAGCATTTTTTTTCAACGCTTATGATAATGGCGGGTGCAGAAAAAAAACTAAACAATAAACTTTTATTACAAATTGAACCATCCTTAAGTATTCCATTAAAAGGTGTTGGGGAAGGAAGCGTAAAATTATTTTCTGCAGGGTTACAAATTGGATTAAAGTATTATCCTTTTAAACTAATTAATTAACTTGTAATATTTTTAATATACATCCATTTTAAAACTGCCTAAATTTTTACAATGAACATCAGCTTTATTAAATTTCATTCTGCCTGCTAAAGCCTTCAAATCATTTTAAAAAACAGAATTAGGATTTTATAAATTTTTAATACGCAACCTTTTAAAGTTTTTTTACGATATTTCTAAAACTACATTTATGAATAATAGAATTTTTATCAGCCTTGGCTTATTGCTGTTTTTTTTCGCTTCTATCAATTTTATTTCTTGCAGCAAGCCCGATCCCGTAACTCCACCCACGGACCCTTGCGCAGGTAAAACAATTGTAGTAACCGGTACTACCACACCAATATCTGTAGGTAGTACTAATAACGGTGCAATAAATGCTACTGCTACGGGCAGTACAGGTTTTACATATAGTTTAAACAATGGCGCATTTCAAGCCAGCGGTACATTTACCAACCTTGTAGCAGGTGCTTATAGTGTTGTTGCAAAAGATGCCAATTCCTGCACAGGTAGCCAGTCTTTTACAGTATCAGCTACTCCCTGTCCCACTATAACACTTACCGCTACTACAACAGCAGCTTCATCTGCCACTGCTACCAATGGTTCTATTACTGCAACAGCAACGGGTAGTACCGGTATTACTTATAGTAATAATGGTGGTGCATTTCAAGTATCGGGTGCTTTTACCGGGCTTGGAGTAGGCACTTATAATATTACTGCTAAAGATGTAAATGGATGTACGGTTTCAGCTGCATTTAATGTAGTAGCAGCGGGGTGTCCTACTATAACAGTAACTGGTACAACTACCAATACTGCTGGACCAACAGCAACCAATGGTTCTATTACAGCTACTGCTACCGGTGGTGCTGCCGCCTATACTTTTAGTAAAGATGCTGGTGCAACTTTTCAAGCGACAGGATTGTTTAATAACCTTGCAGTTGGTAACTATACCATCATTGCAAAAGATGCAAATGGTTGCCTGGGTTCATCCGCAAGTATATCAGTAACAAGCAACCCTTGCCCAACTATAAATTACACACAGGTTGTTACCGGTACAGATAAATGTGCTCCTACTGGTACGGGTTCAATAACTGTTTCTGCAACAGGCAGTACGGGTTTTATGTATCAAATTGGTACCAATCCTTACCAAAATTCCAACATCTTTAATAACCTGGCAGTAGGCACATTTACAGTTAATGTAAGAGATTTAAATGGTTGTATTAAAACAGGTACTGTAGCAGTAGGTCAAGCACCTGCCGGACCATTGTTTACCAGTGTAAAAAGCATTATGACAGCTAATTGCGCTACTTCCGGTTGCCATGTAGGTGCATCTCCACAAAGCGGAATTAATTTTTCAGATGATTGTACAATAGTGTCACAGAAAGTTAGGATAAAGGCGAGAGCGGTTGATGCAAATCCTTCTGTAATGCCTCCATCGGGTTCTATTTCTGCTGCTGATAAACAGAAAATAGTTGATTGGATAAATGCAGGCGGTCAGCACACCAATTAATCACAATATGATATCTATAAAGAAACTTATTGTAGCTGCTGTTATTATAATTGTAGCAATTGCTGGGCTTTATTTTTATAAAGAATACAACAGAAAAGTTGCAGATTTATCTAACGCAAAAGTTGAAGAAACCATTAATGCTGCGGACCTTGTAACCGCATTTGAAAATGATGAGGCGGGAGCAACTAAAAAATTTGCAGGAAAAACAGTATTGGTAATGGGCAACGTAGCAGAAATTATAAACCAGCAAGATACAATGCTGAATATTTTTTTAGGAGATAAATCAGCCATCAGTAAAGTAAGTTGTTTAATGGATATGAGAAAAAAAGAAGGTTTTAAAAATATCGTATCAGGTACGCAAATTTCCATAAAAGGTATATGCACAGGTTTTTTAGCAGATGTAGAAATGAACCGTTGTGTAATTGTAAACGATAATAAATTTTAGTACCCTATGAATTTTTATATATTATTGTTCTCACTTTTACTTGCAGTAAATGATGTTACCGCACAACCTAAAGTTTTTACAAAAACCGGTACCATTTCTTTTAAATCTAAAACAGCTTTAGAAAATATAGAAGCGGTAAACAATAAAGTGCTTAGTGTTTGGGATATGGCTAGCGGTACTATTGAGTTTTCATTGCTTATAAAAGGTTTTGAATTTGATAGAGCTTTAATGCAGGAGCATTTTAATGAAAACTATATGGAAAGCGATAAATACCCAAAAGCAGTTTTTAAAGGCGTAGTAGAAAACAGTAAAAATGTTTTATTAACTTCTAATAATAATTATAACTTAAAAGTTAGCGGCGCTTTAACTATGCACGGCGTTACAAAACAAATTAATTTACCGGTTACTATTAAAATAAAAAATGGAGAAGCAAATGCCATGGCAAGTTTTAGCATTATACCCCAAGATTATAATATAAAAATACCTGGGTTAGTGGCAGATAAAATAAATAAGAAAATAGACGTTTTAATAAATGTTCCCGCTTACAAAATCCTTGCAACAAAATAACACTATGAAGAAAGTTTTACTCTTAATTTTATTAAGCACTGCTGTACATTTTACCTATGCCCAAGATACTTCTCTCCTAAAAGATATTGAAGAAACTTTACCGGTTTCAGAAAAAGTTACAGGTGCTTTTAAAAGCACAAGAGTTATAAATGCGCACTCCGTAGAAATGCTTTCAAAAAGAAATTTAGATTTTAGAATATTACACCGTTTTGGGTTTGTAAGCGATGGTATAAAACAATTATTTGGGCTAGATGCTGCAAGTATGCGTATGAGTTTTGACTATGGTATTACCGATAATTTTACAGTAGGTATTGGTAGAAGTACTTTTAGAAAAGAATTAGATGCTTTTGTAAAAACAAGGCTTTTACAGCAAACAAAAGGTACTAAAGAAATTCCACTTTCCATTGTAATAGCGGCAGGTTATACCGTACATACAGAAGAATATTTTGACGGGAAAAAACCAACCGTTGCAGATAGATCAGCTTATTATATTCAACTTGTTGCAGGCCGAAAATTTAATTCAAAATTCTCCATGCAGTTAAGTCCCATTTTTGTACACACCAATGTACCTTTTGTAATAACGGACGATAGAAAAATATTTGCAATGGGTGGCGGCGCAAGGTACAAGGTAAGTAAGCGCACTGCACTCACATTAGATTATCATCATCCCTTTGGTGAATTGGCTGATAATTATACTGATCCATTATCCATTGGAGTAGATATTGAAACAGGCGGGCATGTTTTTCAACTTCATTTTAGCAATGCAACCGGTATGAACGAACGTGCATATATTACACAAACCACCGGCAACTTTTTTAAAGGAGATATGAGACTGGGATTCAACTTATCTAGAATGTTTAAAGTTGGTAAAAAAAGAGCATAATCTTTTTAAATAGATTTTAATAAAAGCCGGTTGCAAAAAGCAGCTGGCTTTTTAATATTGTTTTTTTAAGGATTTCTAAATTGATACAAAATATTATTCCTTTAAGTTTTATAATCTTATTATACTTCCTTTGAAACGAATAATAAGAGGAAATTAATTTTTCGGCACAATTCTTATTTGTAAATAATAAAACAAACAATATGATAACTGAAAATCAAATAACTCCAGAAGATGAACAACAGGATGAAATTGTTCCTACAGAAGAAAAAAAGTTGAAAGAAGAAGTTGAAAAAATTGCAGAGCAAGATCCTGATGAGGCTGTACATCTAAATACCCCTACCATTTCTGAAGAAAATAAATTGCACGATGCAGATGATGCGGTGCATAAAACCGTTACCCCTTCAGTAGTGGCCGAAGATATAAATAAGCAGATAGATCCAGATGATGCCGTACACGGTCAATAATAAATTACAACATTTTTAAAACTAATTTATAAATGACCAGTACTGCTACTAAAAATGTGTTTTTGCTCGCAGATGATTTTTATTTACCCCACTTAAACAGAAATAGAAAATTGTGGGTTTATTTGCCCGAAAATTATGATAACTCTGATATGCATTATCCTGTAATTTATATGCAGGATGGGCAAAATTTATTTGATGAATTTAATTCCTTTGGCTCTGAGTGGGGAATAGATGAAATACTAGATGAGCAACAGGGAAATATAATTGTAGTAGGTATTGATAATGGGGAAGAACACAGAATGTCAGAATATATGCTACACAATAATGCTGACCATGGGGAAGCAGAAGGTGCCAAATATTTAAAAGACATTACAGAAGTTATAAAGCCCTTTGTTGATGGTGTATTACGTACTATACCAGATGCAAAACATACATGTATAGCAGGCAGTTCTATGGGAGGATTAATTTCCTTTTATGCCGGGCTTTATTTTCCTCATGTGTTTGGTATTGTGGGTATATTTTCTCCGGCTCTTTGGTTAGATGCCCCACGAATTTTTGAAGAAACACAAGAGGTGCTCAACCGTTTGGAAAACGCAAATAATGCAGATAAACAAAAATGGTATTTTTATGCAGGGGCTAGAGAGAGTGAAACAATGGTAGCCGAAGTAGCTACTATGGTGAAAGTATTAAAACCATACCCACAGGTAAAAGTTACTTATCAAATTGATATAGAAGGTGTGCACGATGAGGCCATTTGGAAAAATTACTTTTCTGAATTTTATAAGTGGATTACCAATTTAAAAACTGCTGATCGCATAGAAGGGGAAAGTGACATCAAAATTATTTAATAACTTTAAGAAATCACTTTTCACCACAACTATTACAGAATGATTAAGTATATTTTTTTTATTGCAGTAATTATTACAACAACTATAAGCTGTTCACAAAAAAACAGCACACAGGTATCTCAAACCAATTTAGCTAAACCAACAATAGGTACATTATCAACAAATGATGTAGAAAAAAATTATAAAAGTTTTTGTGCAGGTTGTCATGGTGAAAAACTAGATGCATTTGTAGATAGAAAGTGGAAATACGGCAACAGCAGAGAAGATATTTTTAAAGGTATAAAATATGGCTATCCAAATGGTGGTATGCCTGCTTATGATTCTGCTTTTAATACAAAACAAATTTATGCATTGGCAGATTATATTTTAGATGGAATAAAAAACAGGGAGCGGTATGACTTTAAGGAGGAAACCAAGCAAAATTTATTTATTTCAGAAGAGCAAAATGTAAAATTAGATACGGTGGTAAGTGGTTTAAATATTCCATGGGCCATTGCTTTTTTACCCAACAATGAAATGCTGGTAACAGAAAAATCTGGCAAACTGCATCATGTGTACAGTAATAAAACCAAACAGCTTATTAATGGTGTACCCCCAGTTGTAAATGAAGGACAAGGGGGATTGTTAGATGTTATTGTACACCCACAATTTCAAAAAAATAACATCATATATCTTTCTTACTCTAAAGCCAAAGATGATGATCCAAAGCTTGCTACTACCGTTATTTTGAAAGCAACCTTGCAAAACAATGAAATTACAAACAGCAAAATAATCTTTGAAGCATTACCTTATTCAACCACCCGCCACCACTATGGTTGCAGAATGGTTTTTGGTAAAGATGGTTTGCTTTATTTTTCCGTAGGCGAACGAGGCAATGAAAAACAAAACCCACAGTCTACCGCAAACGACCTTGGTAAAATACATCGCATTACAGATGATGGAGGTATTCCTGCCGATAATCCTTTTGCACAATCAACTACTGTTAAAAGAACCATTTTTAGCTATGGCAATAGAAACCCTCAAGGGCTTGCCATGGATAAAACAACAGGCAAAATTTGGGAAACAGAACATGGCCCTCGTGGTGGCGATGAAGTGAACATTATTGAAGGCGGTAAAAATTATGGATGGCCGGCAATATCTTTTGGTATTAATTACAATGGAAAAATCATTACTGATAAAACCGCTTTACCCGGCATGGAGCAGCCGTTGTGGTATTGGATACCATCAATAGCGCCAAGCGGAACAGCATTTGTAGAAGGTAACAAATACAAGGGTTGGAAAGGTGATTTGCTTGTAGGCTCACTTCGTTTTAATTATTTAAACAGGTGTAAAATTAAAAACGGAAAAATAGTTGGAGAAGAATTATTGCTAAAAAATATTGGCAGAATGAGAGATGTAAGAATGGGACCTGATGGATATATTTATGTAGCGGTAGAAAACCCAGGGTATGTGTTTAAGTTAGTGCCGGTAGATAAATAAAATTTGACATAAAAAAATATCCTGCATAATTAAGGCGTTTATAAAAAATTTATAAACGCCTTTTTGTTAATAATTAAAAAAATAAAATATTAATTATCTTTTTATAATTTTTATCTCCGTATTCTTATCTACTTCTATTAACTGCAAAGTATACAAACCTTTTGCAAGCATTGTTCCATCTATTTCTCCATTTGCCACTACTCCCTTAAGCACTAATTTTCCTTCAGCATTTATAATGCGGTAACTAGTTTTATCGGGGACAGATAAAACTTTTATTTTATCAGTAAATGGATTAGGATAAACCAATATTTTTTTTCCGGTAGAAAAATCAAGCATTTTTATATCGCTAAATGAAAAACTGTTATCGTTATCCATTTGTTTTAACCTGTAATAATTTTTGCCAGATAAGGGCTTATTGTCAATAAAGCTGTAAGTACTTCCATTGCTGTTATTGTTACCTGGTACAAAACCTTCTACACTAAAATTATTATTAAAAATGCCATTATTACTTCGTTGAATTTCAAATCCTGCATTATTTATTTCTTGTCCTGTACGCCAGTTAAGTAAGGAGGTGTTTTCTTTTTTACTGGCAGAAAAAGAAACCAATGATATGGGTAATGGTGCGCTAATGGTTAATATGCCCGTTGCTGAAGCCATAGATTGCCCATCAGGATTTGTAACAGTAATAGTTTGCGTACCAACCGTAGAGCCAACTGTGCTTATATTTAATGTGATATGAGTAGGATCAGTATATGTAATACTGTTAACTGTAACAGCTCCGCTTATAGAAGCTGCAATATGATTAAAAGCCAATGCAGGTGCAGGTAGATTGGTTCCAGGGTCATAAAACCCACTTCCTGCAACTGACGTACCTGTGAGTACTACATTTACTGACGGTAATCCTTTTGAAACACTTGCCGGACTACAACTCGCAGGTGTTGCGGGTAAAGGCGCAAGCACTTTTGTTACGTTTACACCGTATGAATTATTAGCATTGCAAAATTGGTGTACCATCCACATGGTCATATCATCTAAAGGGTCTAAAGACACGTAAGAATAATCGCCCCATCTTCTACCACCTACACCACCAGGGTTTGATGTGGGATTGTAAGCAGTTGT
>JANPIF010000285.1:0-2048 GCA_031424845.1 Ferruginibacter sp. | reverse complement strand
ACAAAATCTCCTAAGTCCATATCGCATACCTGTGCAATCATCATGGTAAGTAAAGCATACGATGCAATATTAAAAGGCACGCCAAGAAAAACATCTGCACTTCGCTGGTACAATTGGCAGCTTAATTTTCTTTTTCCTGTAACTGCATCTGGTGCACTGGTGTAAAATTGAAATAAACAATGACAAGGCATCAATTTCATTTTTGGCAAATCAGCCACATTCCATGCATTTATAATAATTCTTCGGCTATCTGGATTGTTTTTTAATTGATGAATTACATCCTTTACCTGATCAAATTCCACTCCATTTGCCCCTTCCCAACTACGCCATTGTTTGCCATACACGGGACCGAGATCACCATTTTCATCTGCCCACTCATCCCATATTTTTACATTATGCTCTTTTAAATAACCAATGTTTGTATCGCCCTGCAAAAACCATAGCAACTCATGGATAATACTTTTTAAATGTACTTTTTTGGTAGTAACCAAAGGAAATCCGTCAGCTAAATTAAAACGCATTTGATGACCAAAAATGCTTCTTGTACCAGTGCCTGTTCGATCGCTTTTATCTGTTCCGTTTTCCAAGATATTTTTAAGTAAAGAAAGGTATTGTTGCATAGCTGCAAAATAGTGATTTTCTTGGAAAGAAGAGAAGCGACCACCGACCACAGACTACCGAGCACAGATGGCTTGTTATTGTTTAAAATTTTACTCTTTCATAAAACATAAAAACACATTTGTTTTAAAATTAAAAGATAATGGAGTCTGTGGTCAGTAGTCCGTCGTCTTTGTCCGTGGTCAGTTGTCCGTCGTCTGTTGACCGTGCTCCGTGGTCCGTGGTCTAACGTCCGTTGTCGATCTTCTCCTCCAAACCTTAACTTTGCCTCATGGATCAATTATTTACTTACGAACAGCTTTCATCGTTTACAAAAAATATATTTATCAAAATCGGATGTTCAGAAAATGATGCAATCATTGCTACACAAACCTTGCTAAGTGCAGATTTACGTGGGGTTGACAGCCATGGTGTAGCTCGCCTAAGTGGTTACGTTCGTTTGTGGGAAGCACAACGTGTAAATGCCACACCTGTTATAAAAATCATTCATGAAACACCCTCCACTGCAGTAGTAGATGGTGATGCTGGGCTAGGATTAGTAGTGGCTCCTTTTGCCATGCAAGTAGCTATTAATAAAGCAAAAAATGTAGGCACGGGTTGGGTGAGTGTACAAAACAGTAATCATTATGGTATTGCCGGGCACCATGCAATGATGGCATTACCACACGATATGATTGGTATATCGATGACGAATGCATCTGCACTTGTTGCGCCTACTTTTTCAAAAGATAAAATGCTGGGTACAAACCCTATTGCAGTGGCCATACCTGCTGGGAAAGAACCAGCTTTTGTGGCTGATTTTGCTACCACCACCGCAGCCAATGGAAAGTTGGAAATTTTACAAAGAAAAAACAAACCAGTTCCTACAGGTTGGGTACAAACAAAAGAAGGTGCCGAAAGTTTAAATGCACACGAATTAAAAGAAGGCGGAGCATTGCTTCCGCTTGGTGGAAATAGAGAAGGAAGCAGCCACAAAGGTTATATGCTGGGAAGTATTGTCGACATTTTTTCTGGTGTATTAAGTGGCGCAAATTATGGGCCTTGGGTTCCGCCTTTTCCTGCATATATTCCAATGCCAGCTAATATGCCTGGTAAAGGCATTGGACACTTTTTTGGCGCCATGCGCATTGACGCATTTCGCCCTGCAGAAGATTTTAAAAAAGATATGGATCAGTGGATACAGGCATTTAAAAAGGCTACCCCAATTAATGAAAATGAAAAGGTTATCATACCCGGAGAACCTGAAATTGCCATGGAAATAGAAAGACGGGCAAATGGAATTCCCTTATTGTTAAATGTTGTAAATGATCTACAGGAATTAGGGAAAAAGTTTTATGTAGCATTATAGTCCAATTCCCAGCTTCTTATAAATGAAACTCATCAACCAGGCGGGGCCAATCATTAAAAACTGAATATCTTTTAAAAAAGAA
>JANPIF010000284.1:0-8000 GCA_031424845.1 Ferruginibacter sp. | reverse complement strand
CGGCAGATTTGTTATTAAAAATTGGTCTGATAACAGAAGCTATTATATTTTTAGCTTATGGTGTACTGTATATGGTGTTTCCAGCAGTTAAAGAAGATTATGAAGGAGGAGTTAAAATGGCCGTTGCTACAGGTAATCCAGCTTTAAATAATATGGATAAAATGTTACAGGATGCTGATATAACACCGGCAAATTTGAAAAAATTAGGCGAAGGATTTCAAAAACTTGGTACAAGCGTTAATGGTATTGCAGATGTAAGTGATGTTGTAAAATCTACTTCTGATTTTAGTAAAAAAACACAAGAAGCTACTACAGCAATTAGTTCTATGTCTGCAGCATTCACAAGTAGTGCAGCTACTATGTCATCATTTAGCAATGCATCTGACAGTGCTCGTGGATTCCATGATCAAATACAAGTACTTACAAAAAATCTTGGTTCATTAAATACAATATATGAGTTGGAGCTTAAAGAAAGCAACAATCATTTGAAGGCATTAAATGGTTTTTACGGTAAAATGGCTGAAGCAAGTTCTGCTATGATGGGTAGTGTAGAAGATGCAAACAAAGCAAAAGAGCAAATTGGAGCATTGGCTACTAACTTAAGCAAATTAAATGCTGTTTATGGCAATATGCTAGGAGCTATGCAAGGTAGATAATATCTTAGTTGCAAAAGCTTAAAACAGAATTTTACCCTAACAACATTTAATAATATATTAATACTATAAGTTATGGCTTTACCGAAAGAGCCCAGGCAAAAGATGATTAACATTATGTATTTAGTGCTTACAGCATTACTTGCATTAAATGTGTCATCAGAAATTTTAAACGCATTTAAAGTAGTTGATCAAAGTTTGAAAACATCAAACAATAATTTAACTACTGCAAATGAAACATTATACAAATCGTTACAAGCAAAAGTTGCTGATCCTGTAACAGCTGAGAAAGCAAAAATTTGGAATGGACATGCGGAAACAGCAAAGAAGTTATCTGCAGATATGAATTCTTATATTGAAGGAATTAAGAAACAATTGAAAGATGAGGCTGGTTTTAAAGTAGAAACAGTAGATGGTCAATCTGTAGAATCTTTTAAAGAAGATGATTTAGAAGCTGCTACACGCTTATTTGGAAACGGCCCGGGTGGAAAAAATTTAGGTCCACAATTAGAACAGAGATTGAAAGATTATAAGGCAGCAATGCTTGCAATTGATCCTGAAATAAATAAAGAATTTGCTACAACATTAGCAGTGGATGGTAAACCGGCTACAGGACAAGATGGTAAACCAAAATCTTTTACTGATGCATATTTCCATATGACTCCAACAGTCGCAGGTTTAACTTTGTTAAGTAAATTTCAGAACAACGTAAAAAACTCTGAAAACCAAGTTGTAACTTATAGTCACTCAAAAGTGGGTGAAGTAAAAGTAAAGTTTGACAAAACAGGTGTATTGATTGGTCAAAGTGCAAATTATGTAATGCCAGGCCAAGAGATTGAAGTTACTGCAGGTATCGGAGCATATAGTTCTGCTGCTGCACCTCAAATTTCTATCAATGGAGCAGGTGTTCCTGTAGTTGACGGACAAGGTAAATATAAATTTCAGGCATCTGGCGGTGGTGCACATACAGTACCTGTAACAATTCGTTACAAAGACCAAGATGGAAATGACAAAACTGAAACCAAGAACGTTGAATATACTGTAGGTACACCGGGTGGTGCTGCGGTGATGTTAGATAAGATGAATGTATTTTACATAGGAGTTGATAATCCTGTTACAATAGGTTCACCAACAGGTTGGGATAAAACAAATGTTTCTATGAATGGTGGAAGTATTTCTGGATCAGGTTCAAATAGAACTGTAAGAGTTAGTGCGATTGGACCGGCATCAATCACTGTAAACGCAGATGGGAAGACGAGTCAGTTTACTTTCCGAGTTAAAAAGATTCCAGATCCTGTATTTAAAGTAGGTTCTGGTCGTCCACGTGTTCCTGCAGTGGAATTTAAAAATCAACAGTTTGCAAGAGCTGAATTAGAAAACTTTGATTTTGATTTAAAATACAATGTTGTTAGTGCTACAGTATATTTTTCAGGAGCAGGTTTTCCAAATGTACAGCAAGCCGCTTTAAATGGAGGAGGTCTTGGAGGTCTTAGTTCTTTTATGTCTAGATGTGGACCTGGAACAGTAGTAACTTTTGATAATGTAAAAGTTTCTGGTCCTGATGGAACCAGAGGTGTAGAAGGAAGATCAATATCATTATATTAAAATACAAGGCAATGAATAAACAAATTTTTAAGTATTTTTTCCTCCTGTTATTTCTCGGAGTTATTTCAAATGCTGCATCAGCACAAAAGAAAAAGTCAAGTAAGGCTAAGGCTCCTGCTAAACGTTCATCTACAAGGAGAACTACTAATAATAGGACAACTGCCAATATTCAAGGTGCTACAGCCACTACAGATAGTGCAGTTGTAGCTGATGTTCCTCTTGCTGATAGTTTGCCTATTAAAAAGGTTGCAAAATCTTTAAGAAGGGATGCTGCAGTGGATGACGATGCAATTAGAGACAGGACTCCTCTTGCTTATGAAAATTTACGTGCGGATGATGCTGTTTATCGTCATAAAATTTGGCGGGAAATTGATACAAGAGAAAAAATAAACTTACCGTTTAAGTATGTTGCCGATCAAGATAATGGAAATCAACGTTTTATTTCTATACTCTTACAAGCGATTCAAGATAGTTCAGTTACCGTTTTTAATAGCATTGATGATAGATTTACAACACCAATGACCAAAGGCGAAGTAGCAAAAAGTATTGGAGGAGATGAGGTTGATGTTCCAATCTATGATTCTCTGGGAAATTTGACAGGTTCTAAAAAAATGAGAAACGAAATTAACTTAGATTCTATTTATAAATTTAGAATAAAAGAAGAAGTAGTTTTTGATAAAGAAAGTTCTCGTTTATTTTTTAGGATTTTAGGTATTGCTCCGGTTAAGAATATTGTTACTACCATGGGTGTGAATTTGGGAGAAACTGAATTGTTTTGGGTGTATTATCCTGATATGCGTGAGACCTTTGCAAAATACGAAGTGTACAATGGTAAAAACTTTGGTGCACGTATGAGTTGGGAAGAATTATTTGAAAGTCGTATGTTTTATGGTCGTATCATAAAAAGTACGATTGATAACCCTTATGACCAATTCATTAAAAATTATAAAGGTTTAAGTGAAAACAGTATTCTTCAATTATTGGAAGGCGAAAATATCAAAGAAAAGATATTTAACTATGAGCAAGATCTGTGGAGTTATTAAAACAGACTTTAAATATTAGAGAATAGATACAAGATTAAAGCCCTTCGAATATTTGAAGGGCTTTTTATTTATTTGACGTTAAAAAGTTATAAGAGCAATCCTGCAGGTTTTCAAAATGAAGATAATGCCTCATTTGAAATCTGGCTATCCCTTTATCTTAAGTAAATCATTTCTTTTGGTGACAGAGATGTTTTAAAAAGTGTGAATACTAAACAATTAGAATAGAATGCTAAGAAACAATAATATAAATGGAGCAGAATGTTCATTTTGCTAAATATATTTTGTACACCCAATTGATAAATATTGTAGAAACTATTTTACAAATCAGAATAATATATAATTATCTTGTAAGTGGGGCTTGATTTCAACTATATATTTGTGAGAGAGGATTGTTGGTATAGAGAAATCGAGTTTTCTATATAGATATATGTGGTAAAGAAATTTTCCCAATGTATATCTAACTATTTGACTCTTTTCTTTTTTGCTTTGGGGTAGGTAGTTAGATTATCCGGAACTTCAGTATCGCCCAGCATAAATTGCACACACTCATTTAAAATTTGATACTTGGTAGAAAGAAATAATTGCATTTTATCTTGAGGTAAAATCAATTCATATTTGCCATTGGCATATATCTGATTATCAAATAGAGGATTGTAACGGTTAAATGCAGCAATATCCATTACAATATTTTTAGCTATTATTACAGAATTATATTTCCCTGTAATAGTTTGTGTTTCTGCTACTTCCATTTCTTGAACACTCAGCGTATGTTTGTTACTGTAGGGATTTATTGCATTACCTACAGTTTTATTGATTGCAAATCCTGTGCTTCCAAAATTTGTATTACCACCACCTCCAGCAGCTTCCATAATATAGTGTGTAGCTATGAATTTTTTTACGTGGTTTCTACTTTCTTCAGGAAGGTTGTATTGCAAAGACCAAAAATTTCTGCTTCCGCTTCTATTGATGGCAGAAAAAACTCTACCAGGGCCACCATTATATGCAGCAATAACTAGTAACCAGTCTTTAGTTTGTTTATAAAGCGTAAGTAAATAACGGGCTGCAGCATGTGTGCTCTTAAAATAATCTCTACGTTCATCTACAACACCATTTACAATTAATCCATTTTCTCTTGCTGTGTAAGGCATAAATTGCCATGGACCGCTGGCACCAACCCAGCTTGTTGCACTTGTTTTTAAATTACTTTCAATAACTGCTAAGTATTTTAATTCTTTTGGTAAACCATACTGAGTAAAAATATTATCAATCAAATTAAAATAAGGCATACACCAACTTTTCATGCCCGTTAAATATTTGCCGTGCGATCTTAAATAGTCCTGCATGTAATTTTCTGCATTAGGATTTACTTGAGATGAATAAGGCATGGCAGCATTATAGGAATAGGTGGGAAACAAGTTTTTAAAACCGTATCTGGTTAATTTACTAAAATATTGAACCTTATCTTTTTTTGGAACTGCCCGGGTTTCGATTATTTCATCTATAATTTCTTCTTCTTCCTTAGCAATAGGTGTTGTGGTATCTACCAGGGGCTCTACTGTTTCTTGTACAGCAGGTTTCTGTGCGTAAGTTGTTGTGAGTAACAACATGAAAGTAAAAATGAATATGTGAACTTTTTTAATCATTATTAATCCCCGCCTGTTTTAACTGGATAAGCGTTTCTGAAATTTGAAGCAAAAGTAACTCTTCTTCTTTATTACATAAAATTTGGATACCAAATGGCATGTTATTACTGTGTGAAAATAAAGGGATAGCAATAGCAGGGATACCTGTTAAATTGGCAAATACAGTATAAATATCAGCTAAATACATAGCAATTGGATCTTTGTCTTTGTCTCCTATATTAAAAGCAGTACAAGGACTTACAGGCATTATAACCGCATCATATTCACTAAAGATTTTATCCATTTTTTCTACCATTAACTTCCTTATTTGCTGCGCTTTGCTGTAAAACGCATCATAATAGCCAGTGCTTAAAACAAATGTTCCAAGCATGATTCTTCGCTTAACCTCTGTGCCAAAACTTTCAGATCTGTTATTTAAATAAAATTCAGTAAGATTTTCTGGATGTTCTTTACTTTGATGACCAAATCTAATACCATCATAACGGCTTAAATTACTGCTTGCTTCCGCTGTCGTCAAAACATAATATGCAGGTACAACAAAATCTAACAAATCAAATTCAAGTTCTTTTGTTGTGTGACCATCATTTTCAATTTCTTCAATGAATGATTTTATGGATTTTATAATCTCTGGATCATTTCCATTATGCTCTAATGCCTGTTTAAAATATGCAATTTTATATTTTTTTTGAGGTTGCTCAAAAATAGCAGGCTTAAAATATTTAGATAAGTGATTCATCGTACTATCCATTGAATCATTTTTGCTCATTATATCTAAAAGCAATGCAACATCTTCCACATGTTTTCCAAATATCCCGATTTGATCAAATGATGAAGCATAAGCCAACAAACCATATCTGGATATTGTTCCGTACCCTGGTTTTAAACCAATTATACCACAAAAATCTGCAGGTTGCCTTACTGACCCACCAGTATCGCTCCCCAAAGAAAGCATACACATGTTTGCCTGTACTGCTACAGCGCTTCCCCCTGAAGATCCTCCGGGTACTTTTGAATTATCTAGTGAATTTAATACTTTGCCATAAGCAGAATTTTCGTTGGTGCTGCCCATTGCAAATTCATCACAATTACAGTTTCCAATAATAATGGCATCTTCTTGAATAAGATATTGTAATGCTGTTGCGGTATAGAGAGATTTAAAATCTTTTAAAATTTTAGATGCGGCCGTAACTGTATGGTCTTTATAACATATTATATCTTTAATGGCAATTACAACACCGTGCAATTTTTTTAAATGAGATCCTGTATTTCTTTGTTCATCTAATGATGCAGCTTTTAGTAAGGCTTCTTGTTTATACACTTCTACAAATGCATTTAAGTGTATATTTTCATCAATATTACTTAGATAAAAATTTACAGCATCTACACAGCTATAATTATTTGCCTGTAAGCCTTTGTGATATTCATTTATTGTAGTGAAAGAGAACATGAAGGAAGAGTTTTGGTAAATAAAAAAACCGAAAAGTACATTCTTAACATTATAAGAATTTTACTTTTCGGTCTCAATTTATGGAATGTTTTACTAAGCGTTTTTCAATGCTTGTTCTTCTTTCAATTGTTGCAATTTCATTTCTTGTAATCTTATTTCTTCGGCAGATGCAGAAGTACGCACTTCTTTTTCTTTCATACCTTCCTCTATTTCATTCTTCACATTATTTTTAGCATCATTAAACTCACGCATTCCTTTACCAACTCCACGCATAAGTTCAGGTATTTTTTTACCACCAAACATTAAAAGAACTACTAGAATGATCAGTATCCACTCGCTACCACCTGGCATTGAAATTAAAAAAGTATTCAAAATATTAAGTATCATAGTATTTGTTTTAAAGTGTAAAGATAAACGATTTTATAAAAGTAAAGGTTTGATTTTTGCTTTATTATTTGGTAGAACAGTGTGTTAAGTTATTCTAAATTTTATGCCAAGTTATCCTAAAGCAACTCTTTTGTTATAAGAGGTATAGATTTTTGTTGAATAATTATTCAACAAAAAAAAAGCGAAACAATAATGCTTCGCTTTTAAATAATATAAAAAAAAATTATGCTTTACCTTTTTTAAGACCAACCGCCATTCTTTTTTCTTTAATACGTGCACTTTTACCACTTCTTTCACGAAGAAAATAAAGTTTAGCTCTTCTTACACGACCTACTTTATTTAATACAATGCTCTCAATATTAGGAGAGTATATAGGAAACAAACGCTCAACTCCTACACCATCACTTATTTTACGAACTGTAAAAGTAGCGGTAGAACCATCACCCTGGCGTTTAATAACATCACCTTTAAAACTTTGAATACGCTCTTTAGAGCCCTCTACAATTTTATAATTTACGGTAATATTATCACCTGCCTTAAAATTAGGAAGGGTAGGTACTACTGTTAGTTGTTCGTGCACAAATGATACTGCGTCCATGTCTATTCTTTTTTGGAGTGCAAATGTAGGGAATAATTAATAATTAATAGCTGGATATTTTATAATTTTTTAGGTAAAGGTAACTACACTTGTATTTTGACTGATTTTTATTGGAGAGATTATTTTTAATTCCCATTTTGAGATGGTGAGAGAGTAAACCTTGATTTACCATTTATCATAGCTTGGACACAAAAATCTTTAAAGTGATTTCTCTTGGAGTTGTATGTAATGGCTTGATACCCTCCAATGAAAGCTGAAAAAAGATTTAGAAGAGGAATGACTGCGCTGCTGAGAAATCCCGCAAAAAATGCGGAATTACTTAATTTTGAAGCATAAAACACCTGCTTGGGGTAGACAAGTTATAGGGGGCAGCTAATCAATGCCGAATACAGATTGTTTTTTCCACAGTCCCAAAAAATAAAAGCGATGAAAAAATCACCGCTTTATTAAAATCATTGTATTAAATTATCCACTTTAAACTATTCATTGGCTAATTAACGTGCAATATTCACCGCTCTCTTTTCTCTGATAACAGTAACTTTAATTTGCCCTGGAAAAGTCATTTCCGTTTGTATTTTTTGTGCTATTTCAAAGCTAAGTGTTTCGCTTTCTGCATCTGTAACT
>JANPIF010000283.1:0-3858 GCA_031424845.1 Ferruginibacter sp. | reverse complement strand
GTTTGTATTCCTCTACGCTAATATTTTGGGTAGAAAGTGTGAATGTATCTTTTAAATAAAAGTTTCCATTTAGCAAACCTTCGGGCAGTTTAAAATTTCCGTTGTATGATCCATAATCGTTTGTGGTAACATTTAAGGTTGCTATCTTTTGATTGTTTCTGTCAAATAATTGTACGGCTGTTTTTGTGTTGGGTAGAATAATACTTTTTCTATTTATGCCATCAGTTTGGGTAATGATACCTTTAAAAAATATAGTTTGCCCAGGGCGATAAATAGATCGGTCAGTAAACAAAAATGTTCGTCTGCTGCTTTTTGTATTTTCGTTTACATCATCATAATAATAAGTGTTGTACCCATCATCTGTAAACAATTCATCGTTGTTATATTTAACCTGCACAATACTGTTTTCATAATTTTTTGATTGGGCAGTTTTTACAAAACCATTTTTATCACTTGTATAAACTGCTGACTTTATTTCTTCATATTTCCTGCTTGAATAATTATATGTTTGTGTATAAAGCTGTACTGTGGCTTTCTCCAAAGGTTTTCCATTGTCTCTATCCAATACATACAAATCATTTTTATTACTGGTGATGTAGCTAATGTTGCTTACATAAGTAGTTGCTCTGCCAATGATATTTTTGGGCAAAGAAAAATCAGCTTTCATACTGGCAAGTAGGTAATAAGTACCTATGGGCAACGCATCTATTTTGATTTCTGTAGCATGTTGTTGAAAATCTTTTTGATCTGGCATGGCAACACTCCAGCTTCTTAATGGCTTCAACTCAATGATAGATGGCCATACATTATCATAATTATTATTGTTTTCTAACTTCTTTATTTCTTCTCTGGTTGTCTGTACAATTCTAAAATAAACAGTAGTTATATTTTTAAAACTTACCAGTGTACGAAATGGTTGTGCAGGTACATTTACCTTTTCCACTTCAAAATGCAAAGAAGGTTTTTCAATTTGGCTGATGAGGTTTTTACAATTTATTCCACCTTCGCTTTTTGGAAATTTTGCATAAGCAGCTTCGCAAATTTGTTTTGCTTTTACCAATGCAAACTGGTTTTCTTTATTGCTTAATGGGTTATAATCATCTGCAGCTTGTACAAGCATTTGCGCACGCAGGTAAGTTGCCTGTGCGCTTGCAGGACTGTTGCTATATTTTGTTCCTATGTTTAACAACGCATTTTCATACAGTTTTTCTTTGTTGGAAAATATGCCATGTTGGTTTACAAAATCTAATCTTTTTAAATCTGCATCCAGCAAGGCTTCAGGCGCAGCATCGTTTAAATGAAATGCCAACAAACCCTGCAGTATTTTTATTGCGTTAAAATATAGTGAGGCTGTATCTTTTGTTTTAAAATTGTAATTCACAAAATCTTTTACAGGAGCAAAAGCAACGTCTTCATTTATAATAAATTTATAAGATGGATTGGTCACATCATTCTCAGTACTCATAAAATAATCTAACGCACGGTGCGCTAGCAGATCATATAAAGTAGGGCGAAGTTGTCTGGCATTTTTTCCTTTTTCAATAATGGCATCGTAGCCTTTCAAATTGGTGGCTTTTAATATTGCTTCATTTTTTAAAGATGCTTTGTATAACGATGAAATTTTTTCATTTAGTTTGGTAATGCTCCACGTCGTTACATCATTTCCTTTTTCTTCTGCAAGGGCAGTACGATTGTATAATTGATAACGGTGGTTTTCTTTGTATGATTGAAACAATTGCGCCTGCATGCTTTGCAATATATTTTTAGCAGGTGCCTTAGTTTGTGCAATCAAAGTATCGGCATAAAAAAGATTTTTTTGCTGGTTATCTTCCTCCACCATGTTGCGGTATTTCATTTGGTACATGGCTGCTTTTATTTGCTGTGGTTCGTTGCTGGTTTTTACAGCAGCAGCAAATATTTTCATTACCTCTGTCAACGCATCTTTTGTTAAACCTTTCTTTTCAAGGCCATCAACTTTTTTCCATTCACTTAAATATTCATTGGTGGTTTGCGCCATAGTGGTTGCAGATAAAAAAGTAAAAATTATCAGTAAAATTTTCTTTAAAAACATAATTTCTTAATTTAATTACAAGGTACAATTTGTTATGAGCTCATTATTAAAAATCATTACAATTGACAAGCGTATTTGTTAGATGAAAATGCAAAGAGAAATACATAACTTATAATGGATTTTTTTCTTTAACGATTTATTGTGCGTTTAAAGTTGGCACGGCACAGCGTTTGAATATACAGCACTATTCAATCAAAAATTAAAAGATTGATCGTATTTATTCACTTATAAAATTATAATTATGAAAAAGATTTTAACATTATTATTGGCAGCAGGAGTTTTTACAACTTCATTTGCTCAATGGAGAAATAATAATAACAACGATAATAACAATGGTAGTTATAACAATAACATTCCAAATAATAACTATCAAAACAGTGCATTGGTAGTAAATGCTAATTCACAAAATGGCTTTACAGTAAGTGTTGATAATGGTAATACATACCCAAGCAACAGCAATACTGTTCGATTAAGAACATTGAGTCCGGGTAACCATGTTGTAACTGTTTCTGAGTATACGAGAAGTATTTTAGGCAGACAAGTTCCAAGAGTAATTTACAACTCAACTATTAATTTTAGAGCCGGTTTTGAAACGACTTTAAACATTGATAACAATGGGCAAATTAATATTACAGAAAGGCAAATAAGTGGTAACGGAAATGGTAATGGAAATAATGGCAATAACAGAAATTCGAATAAATATAAAAACAAAAAAAATAAATATCCGCACGATAACAGGAATCATGACAAACCAAAAAAGAATGGTAAGTATAACAACAATGATAGTGATGACGACTAAATAAAATAAACCACAATAAAAAGCCCCACATTGTAAAAAATGCGGGGCTTTTTTCAATGTACAATAAATTATTGTTTATTAAAAACAGAAGAAGCAGTTTTACTGTCAATGGTAATTTTTAAAATATACATTCCATTATTAAGACCGTTTACATTTAGATTGAAATTATTATATCCTTGTTGTACCTGGGCAGTTTTTTGTAAAACGATTTTACCGCTTGCATCACTGATTTGCACATTGGCCATAGTTTTATGTTGACTTGTAAATTCAGCGTTCACACTATTTACTGCAGGAGAAGGATACACATTTAATTTAGCGTTAAACACATCAGATAATATTTTTACCACTGCAGAATATTTTGTCTCGCTTGCACCAACTATTTTTAACCTGTAAAAATTCATTGCGGTTTTTGCAGCAGCATCAGTGTAAGAATAATTTGTACCACCGTCAGCATTTACAAATCCTATTTCAGAAAATTTTCTACCATCTTCACTACGCTCAACAGCATATTTATTTATGTTTATTTCATTGCTTGCTGTCCATTTTAAAAGAGAGGTTTTGTTTGTGTAAGAACCGGTGAAGGTGGAGATGGAAACGGGAAGAACTGATAATGCAGTAACATTTACCATATCATATCGCACTGTACCACCTGTACCATATGTACCATTATTACCCACATAAGTAGTGCCTGCACCCGAAAAGGTAGAGACAATTCTAAATTTCGCATTAGCATTATTGTTCAAACCAGTAATTGCAGAAAAATCATAAGAATTATTGTTATTAAATATGATTGTAGTGGGATTTACTGGAGGAACTAATGTAGCAAAATCTATAAATGTTGTACCGTTTGTAGAATATTGTATAGTATAAGTGTTAGCCGCAGTATTTGAAAGTCTCTGATCAAATTTTAATACAATGCTTTGGTAGCCAACAGTACTTACAGAAATTTCTATCCCTGCAGTTTTATTGTTTGCGGTTGCAGCTGGAT
>JANPIF010000282.1:0-1049 GCA_031424845.1 Ferruginibacter sp. | reverse complement strand
CCCTTCGGGGAGATTTAGAGGGGCCATTATTCCGCTTCGGCAACAACCTCTTTAACTTCAGGTATCATTCTTTTCATCATTCCTTCAATACCTGCTTTTAATGTTATCATAGAAGATGGGCAGCCGGAGCAGCTTCCCTGTAACATCAAATTTACTTTACCATCTTCATAACTACGGAATTGTATTGCACCGCCATCCATTTCAACTGCAGGCTTTACATAATTTTCCAACAATTCTTTAATACGCTTAACCACGTCTTCATCATCAGCGCTTACCTCGTTGCTGCTTTCACTTTTCATGTTGGCAACCTCTTCTTCATTTACAACAGGTTTTCCTTCTTCTAAATATTCTTTTAAAAATTGCTTGATAGAAGGAATTACATCCTGACAGTACTCTGTTTCACTTGTTTTTGTAAGCGTAACAAAATTGCTTGCTATAAAAACTGATTTTATAAAAGGAAACCCAAACAACTCAGTAGCCAGGGGAGAAGGTTTGGCGTTATCTACATCCGGGAAATCAATGCTTTTACCTGGATACAATAATTTGTTTGCTACAAATTTCATTGTCTCCGGGTTGGGAGTCATTTCGGTATATATACTTATTACGGGATTACCTGTTTTTATCATTGTTTAAGCTTTTTTATTACTTTTTTGTAACAAGCAAAATTACTCTATTATGTTGTATTGGGAAGGAGCAAATTATTTCGATAACCGAAATTGGTTAAAATTATCAAAGTTTTTACAACTACCCATACAAATCATGCTGATCAGTTTTTGCCAAAGCAACCATCAAATCTGCCATTTTTTGAGTAATTGCATTAAAAAATAGCTCCCCTTTTTCCTTGGTTGAGAACGATGGATCACCAATGCCTGTATCTTCTGTAACCTGCGACCATTTTCTTTCTGCCCATGCCCACCCTTCAGAAAACGCTGTGATTTTGTTCTTTTTAGCTTTTCCGTTTCCTGCTTCTTGTAATGGCAATACCAAATGTGGAGCTAAATGGAGTATCAAACTGGTTTCCATTTCATCTGCATGGTCGCCCATTTCAG
>JANPIF010000281.1:0-4905 GCA_031424845.1 Ferruginibacter sp. | reverse complement strand
GCCAACGTACTACCAATACCACTCACATAGCTCAGTAACTGTTTGCTAGCGGTGTTTACATTTACACCCACGCTGTTTACACAGCTCATAACGGTTTGGTCTAGCCGCTCTTTTAACCTTGGCTGGTTAACATCGTGCTGGTACTGCCCTACCCCAATACTTTTTGGATCAATTTTTACCAACTCTGCCAATGGATCCATTAACCTGCGACCTATACTCACAGCACCCCTTATCGTTATATCCTGATCAGGAAATTCCTGCCGTGCAATTTCTGATGCAGAGTAAATACTTGCACCATCTTCATTTACGAGATAAACCGGGATGCCAATATTTAATTTTTTTATGAACTGTTCTGTTTCTCGTCCTGCTGTACCATCGCCAATAGCAAAAGCCTGAACATCGTATTCTTTCACCATTGAACGAACAATGTGTTCTGCTTCATCCATCCTGTTTTTTTCGTGCACAAATATTAATGCTGTTTTTTGCAATTCTCCCTTTTCATCAATACAAACCACCTTGCAGCCGGTTCTGTAACCGGGGTCAATTGCCAAAATCCTTTTACTTCCCAAAGGTGAACTCAACAATAACTGCCGCAAATTTTCTGCAAAAACATTGATGGCTTCTTCATCTGCGGCTGTTTTTAATGCAGACCTAAACTCCGTTTCAAGACTAGGCTGTAACAAACGGCGATAACTGTCTTTAATGGCTTTGCGGATATGATCACTGCAGTTACTCATGCCATTAATATAAATATCTTCTATTATTTCCAGCGAAATTTCTTCCTGCGGTTCTATGGAGATTTTTAAAAACCCTTCTAAAAATCCACGCAAAATCGCCAGTGTTCTATGCGATGGAATGGTTGATATTTTTTCAGAAAAGGCATAATAATCTTTGTACTTAATAGCTTCATTTTCTTTATCAGCCACCACGGTGCTTTTCATTAAAGCTTCTCTTTCAAAAAACTTTCGCAGCTTTTCTCTTACCGTAATATCTTCATTTACCGTCTCTGCAATAATATCTCTTGCACCCTGTAATGCCGCATCAACAGTTAAAACTTTTTCATTAATAAAAGCAGCTGCTTCTTTTTCTATATCAATATCTCTTTGTTGTAAAAGCATATCTGCCAGCGGTTGTAAGCCATTCTCTCTAGCCACCACAGCTTTGGTTTTGCGCTTTTGTTTATAAGGCAAATAAATATCTTCCAGGTTGCTGATGGTGATAGCTGCATTAATTTTTGCCTGCAGTTCTTCCGTCATTTTCCCCTGTTCGGTTATTGTTTTTTCTATGAATTCTTTCCGCTCCGCAAACTCAATCATCGCCTTGTTCTCATCCTGTATTTGCTGTATTTGTACTTCGTCCAATGCGCCGGTACTGTCTTTTCTATAACGTGCTATAAACGGAATGGTACTTCCTTCACTTAATAGTTGTAATACAGTTTCTACCTGAGATGGTTTTATGGTAAGTTTTTGCGCTATGAGGTTATTGAACATGATAAATTGTTGGTTGCAGGCTGGGATTTACGGATTACGTATTAAAAAATGTTATTGTTTTTTTGTTTAAAATGGGCTGCGAAAATAAGAGTAGAAAATGTAAAAAAATAGTGTTGATCAAATTTGTCTACTAAGTTTTTCTATTCCTTTAAAATTAAAGATTTGAATTAAAAAAAAGCCTGAATCTTAAACCATGAAGTATCAACTTTTTAAGCCAGTAAAATCTTCTTTTCAGGATATTTTTCGGCGTAGTTATAAATGCTATTACGAATAAAATCATTATCAGCAAAGGGTTCTATATATTCTTTTAAATTGCTTACAGTTGAAGGTTTGAGGGTAGATGAAATATAACCCATACCCCAAAAATTACCTTTCTCTATTAAAAAACAAAGTTTATTATCTTCTTCCAAACCATCATCTACCAATGCAAATGTGGGTAATTGTGTATGCAGACTAGATATAGCATTTTTCACCCTTCCATTATAATAAAGCGGCTCTTCTGTAAATTCCATATCACTTTCTGCAAAAGGAGTTTTATCTGCGTAACACAATTTTTCATTAAGCTCAAACTCTTCCATCATTTTGCGTAGCAAAACCTGTCCTTCATGCAACAAATTAAAACAATATAAGGAAGGTAAGTTTTTTCGCTTTTTATCTATAGCCAGTCGCATAAAACCTCTGTTATCCTCAAAGGAATACAACCCATATTTTTGGATGGGCTGCTTTTGTGCATAGTTATATTGTGGCCACAATTTTCTTATTTCTGTACTTTCTAAAATAAGTGCATGCAATTCATTGGCGCAAATTTTAAATTTTATATCTGCTACTAACCGCAAAAAGTTTTGTCGCCTGTGGCCTGCATCATTGTGCGTAAAATGGCTCACTACTCTTTTCTTTATATTAATAGCTTTACCTACATAAATAACTTTGCCTTTGCTGTTATGAAAATAATATACGCCTGCTACAGGTGGCAAACTATCAATTTTATTTTTGTCTAAATATACAGGCAGCCATTGCTCAGATGAAGAGCGTTTCAGCATTTTATCAATATGCTCCTGCCCGTTATTTTGTAAAATATTTTCAAATAATTTAACGGTAGCCTTTGCATCACCATCAGCCCGGTGGCGGTCATCAATTATAATATTTAAATGTCTGCATATTTTACCCAGGCTATAAGAAGGCAAGCCCGGTATAGCTTTACGGGCAAGCCGTACGGTACAAAGTTTTTTTACGGTTAATTCATATCCACATTTTTTTAAATGATGGTAAATAAAAGAGTGATCAAAATTCACACTATGCGCCACAAAAATTGTGTCACTTAATAATTCATATATTTTATCAGCCACTTCATTAAATGTAGGTGCGCTCGCCACCATTGCATTACTTATTCCGGTAAGTGCTGTAATAAAATCCGGCACTCTTCGCTCGGGGTTTATGAGTGTAGTAAAATGCTGCACTACCCTACTGCCATCATGTATATGAATAGCAATTTCGGTTATTCCGCCGTTTATTGCGCTTCCCCCGGTTGTTTCTATATCTACAATTGCGTACATGGTAAAGGAGCCTCCCTAAATCCCTCCCGAGGAGGGACTTTAAATGCATTTCTTTTAAAATTTGAAGTATGGATAAGTGTGCAAATTACTAATTAATTTAGTTGGATTAGGATTTATTTGGGGCTTTGAGCAATATTTCTTTTATCAGCATTTGTGCGGTCTCCTTTACTGTCCCGTACCTAATGTATGCATATGCGCTGCTGGCGCATGCATACATTAGGTACACCGCTCAGTCCACCGCACCGTGTCCCGTCATTTTTGCGGGAGCCTTTCATCATTTTTTCTTTACTCATCGAAAATGCAATGGATTTATATCTTTACAACCATTAATATACATGCAGATTATAATGCAGCAATGTTTCGGTGCGCTTCACCTGGTTTAATTCTGTGAGAATTCAAAATTCTATTACAATCTATAAACTTGTAGGTGCAGAGCACCTCAATATTTGTAGCTGCCTATGCAGCACAATGGTTTTAAAGGTGCAGCGCACCACAATATCTGTTCGAAATAAAGTTGAAGGAAATTTAAAAAATTCTATAGGAATATTGCACAATCTATTGCATAATTAAAGATCAATAATGGTATGCGGTAAAAGTGAGTGACACAACGATGTTGACCATAGCTGCTGCTTTGTTTGGACAAAAAAAATTTTTGTCCAAATTCACTTTGCTCAAAAGTCCCTCCTTCGGAGGGATTTAGGGAGGCTCTTTTTTGTACCTTCGCCGCAATAAAAAAATTAACTGTAAGAATGGAACTTTCTAAAAATTTTGAGCCGCAGGAAATTGAGAAAAAATGGTATAGCCGTTGGATGAATAATGGTTATTTTAAAAGTGTGCCTGATGATCGGGAGCCATACACCATTGTAATGCCGCCGCCAAACGTTACCGGCGTGTTGCACATGGGGCATTGTTTAAATAATACTATACAAGATATTTTGATTAGGCGTGCACGCATGCAGGGCAAAAATGCCTGTTGGGTGCCAGGTACCGACCATGCAAGTATAGCTACAGAAGCCAAAGTGGTGGCTATGTTGAGGGAAAGAGGCATTTCAAAATCATCTCTTAGCCGAGAAGAATTTCTGGGGTATGCCTGGGAGTGGAAAGAAAAATATGGCGGTATAATTTTGGAACAATTAAAGAAAATGGGTTGCAGTTTAGATTGGGATCGTACCACATTTACAATGGACCCAGATTATTATGCATCCGTTATTGAAACGTTTGTAAAGCTTCATAAAGATGGTATCATTTATCGTGGCCTTCGCATGGTAAATTGGGACCCTGCCAGTAAAACTGCCTTGAGCGATGAAGAGGTTATTTTTAAAGATGTTGACAGCAAATTATATTATGTTACTTATCCGTTTGCAGATGGTAGTGAAGGAGGTATAACCGTTGCTACCACCAGGCCTGAAACTATTTTGGGTGATGTAGCTATTTGTGTAAATCCTGCTGATGAAAGATATAAAAATGTTGTAGGCAAAGAAGTGATTGTACCGGTTATTGAAAGAAGAATACCAATAATTGCAGATGAATATGTGGATGCTGAATTTGGAACAGGTGCTTTAAAAATAACGCCTGCGCATGATAAAAATGACAATGAACTTGGAAGAAAACATAACCTGAGAGCATTGAATACTTTGGATGCGGAAGGAAAATTTACTTCGGAAGAATTAGAAGATGATCTTATAAACGATACTATCATTTCATATGCGGGTATAGATCGTTTTGTGCTTCGTAAAAAGATTGCTGCCGATATAGATGCCATTGGTCAGTTACAAAAAACAGAAGATTATAAAGGCCAGGTTGGTACAAGCGAAAGAACGGGTGCCATTATTGAAAGCAGGCTTTCATTGCAGTGGTTTATG
>JANPIF010000280.1:0-3515 GCA_031424845.1 Ferruginibacter sp. | reverse complement strand
CT
This sequence comes from Ferruginibacter sp., assembly GCA_031424845.1. GTDB lineage: Bacteria > Bacteroidota > Bacteroidia > Chitinophagales > Chitinophagaceae > Ferruginibacter. The sequence goes on along the minus strand of JANPIF010000280.1, from coordinate 3,513 downwards.
TCAACGTCGGATTCTTTGTATAAAAATATTTGTGTAGTTGCACCATATCTTGTTTGTCTTTCTTTTGGTCCATTATTTACCCCAAAATAAATTTCATTTTCTTCACACACCGCCCGCATAGTAATGCGTACTTTTCTGGCGGTAGGAATTACCACATCTGCACGACCATTTAAATTATCCATATCCAATTCATCATTACTAAAAGGTTTTGTGGCGGTTTCTCTTTCAAAATCAATTAAATTTAATACTTGTGCATCTACAAAAGTGAATGGAATATCCAGCATTGCATCAAAATTTACGGCATCAAAATTTCGATGTGTTGTGTAAAGGTGAGCGTAATTTTCATCTCCCTCATAACTTAACAAATTATCAAGCTTTAGCGTTTCTACTTCCACAATTATTTCTACCTTACTTACATCTGGATCAGCAATACCAAGGCCCACACGGGTTGCACTCGCATTGAATGGGTCAGCATCTGCATCAGCTGTAGCCTGTAATTTTGCAAGCGCATCTGATTCTGTATATTTATTAGTGAATAAAACTGCAGGATAACCTAACAATGGCCGTTTTAAATTTACTAAAGGGTTAGCATCATATACTTCTTCACCCATTACGGTTGTTTCATTATAAAAATCTACATGGTTTTTTTCGGTGTCTATTTTTTTCGGGTCACCTGTGTTGATTAATAAATTTTGCAGGTTGGTAAAACGCAATTTCCCCGGTGCTATAAATCTTTTAAAATCTACTGTTTCAGATGGATTAATTGTTTGTTTTAATTCTGAAACCTCATCAGTAACTGTTGGTCCACCATGACTTAAATCGCACATACGCACCCTAAACATATACGTTTTTCCGTAATGAAGTTTGAAAGAAACCTGTTGATCTTTAAAAATTTGCTCAGTATTCACTGCCACATTTGCATCTCCGTGTTTATATAATTTGGCTGCCACCTCATCTTTCATTACCAAGCTTCTTCCAATCCAATTGGTGAAGTACATTGGTAACCAAAAACTTTTTGCACCTTGGCTATCTACTTGTGAAGGATATACTTGATAAGGTAATTCCAATGCCATATCAGTTTTGTTTCCTACAGCTTGTTCTCCACCCGCAAATGCTATTTTATAATCCTGCTGAGTAATAACAGTATTTAAACTTTGCCATGCATCATCAAAATTTTGTTTTACATCTACCCGATAACCAAACAATCCTATCGGTGCATCTACCCGTTTGCCTGGGTTATTCGGATTTTCCTGCATCTGCCGCACATACCAAATCAGCAATTGCTCATCGTCCCAACCTAATCTTATTCCAGCATCATGCACCGGATGTGCACCATCTTGAGCCTCTGCCAACAAATTTAAACTGATGGGTTGGTTGGCATGTACAATTTTAGCAAAGCCATCATCATATGCCGTTATTTCTTTAAAAATTTCATCCCAAGGTGCTTTGGGTTCTGTAACAGCACCACCAAAACTATGGAGTACCGGAAACAACACCGGCGCAAATAAACTTCTTTTTTCACCGGGCTTTAATTTAGGAATTCGAGCTGCATATCTTTTGACAAATGAACCATCTTCCGGTACTGTCCACGATGCATTTTGTACAGCAACATGGTCGCCATTAGAAAGATCAACATACATATAGCCGCCTTTGCTAAACCACTCAGGTTCTACATCTATACTGCCGCTGTAAATGAGTCCGCAAGCCTTTGCCAGTATGGGTTGGCGAAGTAAATACCCAAACACTTTGCCCCAACTAAGCAAATCAATTGTTTTAGGGGTGAGGTTTGGTTTACTATCTCTGATGGCACAATGGTAGCTATCATCTGTAACTGCATTGGGATGGCGTGGACTTGTAAAGTTGAAAGATTTACGGTAGGATTCCGGCAAATATTTTTTTACGGTAATTGGTTTTGTAGGGTCATTTACTTTCTCCGCTTTATCACCGGCAGTATTGTTTAATTGTGCACCAAAACTTTTCCTGGTAGCATCGAGCAGAACTTTTTTTCTGGCAGCAGTTTGTACTAATATTTGTTTTGCAATGGGCGCCACGGCTGCGTTGTCAACCGGAAAATCTTCCAACCCTTTTACAATTTTTATGGTAAACTGAGGTACTAAATCTGCAAATGGAGTAGTGGTAGTACCAGGTATTTCAGTATCCATTGGTTTAAATGGATCTCTATTGCGTGGCAGAAAAACAATATTGAAAAACAGTTTGTTGTTTTCTACACGCTGTGGAAATAGCAAGGTTGTGTATCGAAAGTTTTTTTCCATTTCAGTTAAAATTTAAAAGTTCGCCAATCACCCATTTGTTATTTACTATTTGTCATTTACTATTTATCAATATGCATTTAATGGCACCAAATCACAACTCACCATTCTCATTAAGCTACCTGCCTTTGTTCCCCCCAAGTTTCGCTAAAGCTGATATCTATAATTAAGAAAATACTGATGTCGATGGCAAAAGTTACTTGTGCTGAACAATCGGTTCTGTCGCCAATTCTTTTCACCGTTCCTTTGGCTTCAATGGTTATAGTAACGCCTACCAAACCGCCTAGCAATTCTGCATGACCTCTAAATAACATGAATGCGGTTATGCTTATTTCCTTGCTGTCTGCATACATTTCTACCCCTACCATAAACGTTACAGTGGCATTTCCAACAACCGGTAAACCAACGGTGATGCTTGCACCAAATCCAAATTTTAAAGTGAGGTTTGGACCTATAGCAGTATCGCAGGCAATTTTTACATCTACCGAACCCACAGCATAAATAGTTCCTACACCAACCGAAACACACATCACACTTAAACCGCCATGAAACTTTAAGAAAGCCCCAGCAGTTGGTAAGAGTTGGGTAGGGTCCGTTGTTATTTTTAAAGCAGCATTAAAGTAAACGCCCAAGCCCATCGACGCCTCGAGTTTTAAAGGAGTAGCTGGGTTGTCATACACCTCTTTTAATGGTGGGAAACGCACAAGCGGAATTTCTTTGGTGGCTTCAAATTTATATTCCCATATTTCGCCAGCATTGCTCATGGCTACTTTTAAACCTTTCTTTAAAGCTGCACCGTAATCACCCGCAGATAAATCTGCAAGAACTTGTAGCAAATCTATAATAGGCTGCAATGCCGGATGGAACTCAATTTCAGGGGTAGGTAATCCACCACCGCCAGTTGTATCACCAGCATAACCTGCAGATTTTCCTTTAGCAGAATCAAAGTTTCCTTTAATGCGCATGAGTCGTTTAAAAGTACCAAGGTCCACCACCATCGATAAATTATTCAACCGACCTTTCCATGTTTCAGCCACTTCATTTCCTACTGCAACAGCTTTGGAAGCAATATCAAAGTTGAGCTGACTTCCTTTTTTTGTACCGGGTTCATCTTGCGTAGTATCAGTTTTATTTAATTTACTTGTTTTGTATTCTATGTAAATTTTTAAACCGGTTATATCAACAAGTGGTACATCAAAATTGGGTACTTCAAAAGTCAAAGCTTTTTTTGCCAGCGCCATTC
>JANPIF010000279.1:0-4575 GCA_031424845.1 Ferruginibacter sp. | reverse complement strand
GTTTGCCATTTCACACACAGGTTTCTGCTTCCAAAGGTGCCATTGAAGGTCTTACAAAAGCACTCTCTGCAGAGTGGGCGCCAAGCATAAGAGTTAACTGTATTGCACCATCTTTAACTGATACACCACTTGCTGCATCATTATTAAATACGGAAGATAAAAAGGCAGCAAATGCGCTTCGCCATCCATTAAAAAAAATAGGAACAGCTACTGATATAGCAAACATGGCAGCATTTTTATTATCTGAAAATGCAACTTGGATAACAGGGCAAATTATGCATGTAGATGGAGGAATGAGTACGGTGAAGGTTTAACGTTCAAGGATCATCGTTGAAGGTTGAAGGTTCAAGGTTGATAGTTTATATACATTGAGCTTCATTTATCATCATCCAACAAAAAAACCTTGAACCATAAACTATGAACCTTCAACTTTTACACAATCCTCCCATCTTTCATCACAACTACTCTGTCTCCCATTTGGGCAAATTCTTCGTTGTGTGTTACAATTAAAAAAGTCTGTTGAAATTTATCCCGCAGCTCTATAAAAAGTTTGTACAATTCTCTGCCATTAGCGCTATCCAAGTTCCCTGTTGGTTCATCTGCCATTACAATAGAGGGGTCATTTATTAATGCCCTTGCTACAGCTACTCTTTGCTGTTCGCCGCCGGAAAGCTGGTGTGGTTTATTTTGCAGTCTATCTCCAAGCCCAAGCGTATGCAATAATTCAGTGGCTTTTTGTTCCGTTATTTTTTTCTTTTTTCCTGCTATCCAGCCGGGAATACAAACATTTTCCAAAGCAGTAAACTCGGGCAGTAAATGATGAAACTGAAATATAAAACCAATGTTTTTATTGCGAAATTTTGCTAAAGCATTTCCGGTAAGGCTGTCAATTCTTTCTCCTTTAAGCGTTACTGTCCCACCATTTGGTTTATCTAATGAGCCCAATATATGAAGCAATGTGCTTTTACCTGCGCCAGATGATCCTACAATACTTACAATTTCACCTTTATTAATATTTAAATCCACACCTTTAAGTACTTGTAAATCGCCGTAAAATTTTTTAATATTTTTTGCCTCTAACATTGGCACAAAATAATTAATAATGTTGAGTTTATCATTCAAGTATATTTCATTATGCCTATAAATATGCTGTTTCATATTTAGATGATGTTTTCGGACAAATACTTTATTTGTTTATCAAATAACTACTTTATAAACCTATAAACAACTGAATTGCAATGTGTAAAAAACACTTTTGGTTATTTCGTACGAACATCTACATTTGCACAAAATTAAACAGTTAAGTACGATGTTTTGGACACTAGAACTTGCCTCTCATTTAGAAGATGCACCTTGGCCGGCAACCAAAGATGAATTGATAGATTACAGTATACGCAGTGGTGCGCCCATTGAAGTTATTGAGAATCTTCAGGAATTGGAGGACGAGGGAGATTTATATGAGGGCTTAGAAGATATATGGCCTGATTACCCAAGCCAGGAAGATTTCTTTTTTAACGAAGACGAATATTAAAAAACTACTTAGTTTATTTAAAGATATTAGATAACTCTAATTGAAAACCCTTTCTTATGCGAAAGGGTTTTTCATTTTTATGAAAATTAATTAAGAAGATTTTTCCATATTAATACAACGCATTAATTCTTTGGTAAAAACCGCAGCTCGTTTATCTGACCCTTCTTTATCAGTAGGGTTGCCGTTTTCATAATAAGCATCTTGTATTTTTGGTACAGAAAAAATTTCAGTGATGGTCCACGTTTTCATTTTCCAAAGGGTAAACTGTAAAGAAATAATGGATTGCGAACCAGCAAAAGGACCTGCAGATACTGTAGCAATACCTATTGGTTTGTGGAGCCACTCTTCCAGCAAAAGATCTAATACATTTTTTAAACTTGCCGGGTAACCACCATTATATTCCGGTGTTACAATTATAATTCCATCGGATGCTTTTATTTTTTCGGCAAACTCAATAGTTTTTGCTGAAGGGCTTTTTTGAAACTTTAAACGCTCTTCAAATATGGGAAAATTATATTCCATCAAATCCAACATTTCTACGTTTGCAATATTATTTTCCGTAATATAATTTTTAAAATACAAAGCTAAACGGTGGCTGTTGCGCCCCGTTCTTACACTTGCAGATATGATAGATATATGTGGCATAAAATAGTTTATTTCAAGTTACAAATAATAAAGTAATTACTTATGTAGAGGATTGCGGTAAATCTAAAATTTCACAGCAATAATATGTTTTATGCTTAAAAAATCAGCGCTGAGAATAGAAGAACAAAGCGTTTGCGCTGCGTTTCTCTGCGCAAACTCATTTAACTCATTCCTCTGCGTTGAATGTAGGTGCGACAATTTAATTTCATTCAAAGTTTTACTTAATCTAGGCATTGATAAAAGTTGAAAAATGATTGAATGAGCCTGATAGCCCCGATAGCAATGGAAATGAGTGAGGCACGAACGAATTGCAATGTATAGCGGGAGACCAATGTTGATTAAAACCCGAATGCTCCTGCTCCAAAAAATTTAAACTTAAGAACGTCACACTTATCTTTGTACTTCAAAATAATATTTATGCAAAGAGATACTGCTTTATTTGATTTGATACAACAGGAAGCTGACAGACAAGAACACGGCATTGAACTGATAGCAAGTGAAAATTTTACAAGCAAGCAAGTGATGGAAGCAATGGGTACATGCCTCACCAATAAATATGCAGAAAGCTACCCCGGCAAAAGATATTATGGCGGTTGCGAAATTGTAGATGAAGTGGAACAGTTGGCAATAGACCGTATAAAAAAAGTTTTTAATTGCGACTATGCAAACGTGCAACCGCACAGTGGTGCACAGGCAAACGCTGCATTAATGCTAGGTATTTTACAACCAGGTGATGCAATATTGGGCTTGGATTTGAGCATGGGCGGTCATTAAACACATGGCTCACCGGTAAATTTTTCGGGTAAATATTATAGACCATTTTTTTATGGTGTAAAGAAAGAAACAGGCTTGATAGATTATGAAATGCTGGAAGAAAAAGCTCGTGCAGAAAAACCGAAACTTATTATCTGCGGAGCATCTGCTTACAGTCGGGATATTGATTATGCACGCATACGAAAAGTGGCGGATGAAGTGGGTGCATTTGTATGGTGCGATATGGCTCACCCAGCAGGATTTATTGCTGCCGGTATATTGAGTTCGCCTTTTGAACATTGCCATTTTGTAACAAGTACAACTCACAAAACATTGCGAGGGCCAAGGGGTGGAATTATTTTGATGAAGAAGGATTTTGAAAACCCAATGGGTTTAAAAGATATGAAAGGCAACTTGCGTATGATGAGTAATGTGTTAGATATGGCTGTGTTTCCAGGTACGCAGGGTGGCCCGCTTATGCATGTAATAGCCGCTAAGGCAGTAGCTTTTGGTGAATTGCTTACAGATGAGTTTAAAACGTATATTGCCCAGGTGCAAAAAAATGCACAGGCAATGGCTAAAGCATTTATGAGTAGAGGCTACGAAATAATTAGTGGCGGTACAGATAATCATTTAATGCTGATTGATCTTCGCAATAAAAACATCACTGGCAAAAAAGCACAGGAAACTTTGGATAAAGCGCATATTACATTAAACAAAAATGCAGTGCCTTACGATGATAAAAGCCCGTTTGTAACGAGTGGCATTCGTGTAGGTGTGCCTGCCATTACCACCAGAGGAATGAAAGAAGATGATATGGAAAAAGTGGTGGCATTAATAGATAGAATAATGATGGATATTGATAACGAAGAAACAGTACTAGTGGTAAAAGAAGAAGTACATGAAATGATGAAGGGGTTTCCTTTACCATAAAATAAAATACTTTTCTGGAAGACAAATTCTATATTATAATCTTATATACAATATTTAAATATTTTTAAATGATACAACGTATTCAAACCATTTGGTTATTTTTAGCGGCAGTTTGTGTTTTTTTAACGCTTACACTTTCTACTTATTTTGGAACAAATAAAGATCTTATTCCATCTTCTTTTTTAAATGGATTAGATACGCTGCCACTAATTTTTACAACATTTGCAACAGGCATAGTTGCATTGATAAGTATATTTCTATACAAAAACAGGAAACAACAATTACGGTTTACTTTATTAGGATTATTGCTTCAAGTGGTATTAATGTTTTTGTATTACAGAGAAATTGAAACCTATGTTGGTAAGGGCAATTTTTCTATTAGTGCAGTGCTTCATATTGCTGTTTTATTATTTTTTATTTTAGCAGCACAAGGTATGAGGAGCGATGATAAATTGATTAGAGATAGTAATAGATTAAGGTAAAATATTTTTCTTAAAAAAATTGAATGGTTATAAAATGATTAATAAATTATTTTATAACCTTTTTTATTGGGCTGATTTTTAAATTGAAACTCTTTATTTTCACATAAGTTATTTTTGGTATATTCATAGCGGCAATGACCAAAACTTTTATCCCTATATTGCTCAGCTGCCTGCTTATGCTAGTGGGCGATGTGCATGCACAACAACCTGCATACACTTATTATACATTGC
>JANPIF010000278.1:0-1198 GCA_031424845.1 Ferruginibacter sp. | reverse complement strand
CCGCCGCTGGCAGTTAAAATTATTTTTTCAATGGGGTTTCTAGCCTCGCCAACCAAACATTGAAATATCGCAGAATGCTCACTATCTACCGGGATAATAGGCGAACGATTTTCCAAAGCCTGTTGCATAACAATATCTCCGGCAACTACAAGCGTTTCTTTATTTGCAAGGGCAATTACTTTTCCTTTTTTTACTCCCTTTAAAGTTGATTTTAAACCTGCAAAACCCACAATTGCGGTAAGCATTACATCGTAGGTATCAAAATCTGCCACTTCTTCAAGCGCATTTTCCCCGGCAAATACCTTTATAGATGTGGCAGATAAAGCATCCTTTACCTGTTCGTATTTTGATTCATCACCAATTACAACAGCATTTGGTAAAAACTCCAACGCCTGCTTTATAAGTAAATCAGCATTTGTTTGAGCAGTTAAAATTTCTGCTTCTAATAAATGGTTGTGTGTACGAATTACATCGAGGGCCTGGGTTCCGATGGATCCTGTGGATCCGAATATTGCTATGCGCCTTTTTTGCCCCTGTTCCGACATAAATTCTATAATTGTTAACTATTGTGAGGCGGCAATTTAGTCTTTTATTTATTGCCGTTTATTGATTGGTTCCTAAAGAAAAGGTAAAGAAAGTTTAATTCGTTAGTTTAAAATACCCTCTATCCCTTTTACAATTTCTCTGTCATTACTTAGTTTTGGAACTTTATTTTGTCCACCAAGTTTGCCTATACTTTTCATATAAATTTTAAACCCGTCTTTTTGCACGGGTGTAATCTTAAGCACATCTAAAATATTTCCTTTTACCAAGTCGTCGTAGTAAGCATTTTTTTGCCTCAGATTATCATCCAATTTTTGAGCAAACTTATTGATGTCCTTTGGCAATTCTTCAAATTCTATAAACCATTCATGGTAACTTTTTCCTTTATCAGCCGCGACAAATGGGGCTACGGTAAATTCGTTTATGCGTACATTTTCTTCTTCTGTTGTTTTCAAAATTGCATGTTCTGCTTCCTCCACAATTACATGTTCACCAAAGGCGGAAATAAAATGTTTAATTCTGCCCGTCACAACAATTCTGTATGGATTTAACGAAACAAATTTGACCGTATCGCCAATGTTGTAAGCCCATAGGCCTGCATTGCTTGTAATAATGAGTGCGTAATTTTCTCCAAGCTGAACATCTTTTAAAGTCA
>JANPIF010000277.1:0-2770 GCA_031424845.1 Ferruginibacter sp. | reverse complement strand
CAGTAATTTTTCCATGAAGTTTTTCCGGCCGTAATGCCTGCGCATAAAAGATTTTTTTCCATCATTAAACCATCCATATCTGTTTGGGCAAATGAATGAAAATTGAGAAAAATGATTAGTATAAATATTAATTTTTTCATTATTGATTTTTTACAATTATTTTTTTAGTTTAAGGCGCTGCAAAATGAATGTGCCTATTTTAGTGCCGAGGATATTTCCTTCGTCATTATCGTGTCTAAAATGTATACCTCCGTATAACCGGGACATAGCTGCTTCTTGTGAACCTTGTCTAAAAGACTGAATAGTTCTGCTTTTAATTCCAAATTCTAGTTGAGAAGTGTCGCTGAATGAAAGATGATCACCAAACCATTTTGTCATTACTTCTGCGGCAGCTGCAGATATAGTTGCATGGCCGCTTACATATGAAGGAAATGGTGGCGTTTGAATATATGGTCGCCAGGTATCAGTAAAATATTTATTAATAACAGTTTCCGGGCGTGTAGTATTATCATGAAATTTTTGACTCCAACAGCCAATGAAACCATCAAATAAAGCAATGGCAGTTTCTGTGTATGCGGCAACTGTTGTATTAAAATCTGCACCTGCTTTTTTTGATGCAATACCTACAATATTCATCCAATGCCCGGGAGGCGAAAACTTTTTGGTAGCATAACTTGCATGGCCCACAACATTTAGTTTAAAAGGATTATCATCCCAAAAATCTGCAATGTTTTTTTGTTCTTCTGTTAGGCTATCACCAATATTTTTTACTTCCCATAAGGCTTTGTAATAGGTACTGTTTGTATTTTTTATATCAAAAGTTGGTGGGGGAGGTGCAGTAAATTCAGCAGCAGAATCTAACACCATTGTTCTTATTTCGCACCAATGTGGCTCTAATGAAGATGCATACATAGGAGGAGTTGGAATCCATCTGCCTTCAACATCTTGCTGTACAGCATATTTTTCTGCAGTTCTGGTTTGTGCGTAATTATCTTTTTTACTCCAGCGCAAAATCGTTGCTACTATTGAGTCTGAGTAGGTGACTGTATTTTTTAAAACTTCCTGAGGCATACCTAAACTATCTGCCATTTTTTTAAGGTTCTCATAATATTCCATCATACTTCCTTCGGGGAATGTTACCGCATTGCCCACTTTTGTAAAGGATAACAACGCAGCAAGGGAATAGTTTACCAAAGAATCGATGGCCGGTTTGGGCATTGCAGGCAAATGTTTAATTTGTTGGTGAAGGCTTATATAATTACTGTCACCTGCAGCCATGCATTCGTAAGCCGCAATGTTGGCGTACACATAATTCCTACTCGCTATTACCGGTGGAAAATTATTTTCCAACACAACATCATTCAACTTTTTTACTGTTTTGCAATAAAGTATTGGGTCTTTAAATGTGGTTAGATATTCTGTACTAGTGTTTCTTTGCTTACATGCTGCCATAGCAAAAAGCATTACAGGCAATATTGCCTTAAAATATTTCATTTAATAATTTTTAAGAGAAGAATAAATTGCATTCATTAAATGCAAAACTCCGGAGGTTGCGATGGCGTGATGGCTGTAAACAAATCGCCCGCTTTATTGTTGCTTATTTTTGGCAGATCTGTAGTGATCAATAATTCATTTTGAAGTTGATATTCGAAATTGGTTTTTATATATTCCTGTTGTAGTGATTTTGTTAGCGAAGGGAAAGAACCTTTTTTATCAGATTTATTGTTGGTTGCTTCTAAATTATTTTTTTCAATATTATTTTTTGCAGCAAGTAAAATTGTTTTATCATTATTAGGCAGACAAAGTAAATACAAGGTATTATTACTTACTTTTCTTTTTACATAATGATAATGTTTACCATCGAATTCTGTTTCACCATAAGCTATTTCATATTCCTTATCAGAGAAATAAGGCATGTTAAGGGGGATTTTAATTTCTATCAGATTTCGCTCGTCATATTTCCCTGCATCAATTGCAAGGTCTAATTGTGTAGTTGCTTTTTTTTCGAGATATGAAAAGGCAAAACGATAACCTACTGTATTAAACAGCATGATGAATAAAAAAAATATGGTGATTATTTTTTTCAGAGAATGATCAGTTATTGTTGGTAAAACAATACATGAATATAAGAAAGTTTAAAATGAAACAAATGATTTTGGTGTTCAGATTTCTAATAATAATTACTGCAAACGTTTGCAATTTTACTATTTATAAAAAAAGTAAACCTATTGTATTTTATAACTCTTATTACTTTACAGTATAAGTCTTTTTATCTTTGCCAACTCCTTTAATTGTGAGGCTTTTCCACCCGGTTGGAAGAGTGCTTTTTATTTGTTGTAAACCTGTAGCTGTAATATCTAAACCTCCAAAACCCATCAAAATTGCTTGAATAACTCCACCTGCGCCGGTAGCAAAATAAGGGTTTGTTCCACCTTTAGTTTCTGCTATAACTCTAAAGGGCGGGTTTAAATTTGGGCGATAAGCATCCTTAAACCAATAGTCTGCTTTTTGTTCATCCCCTAATCTTGAATAGAGCAAAGCAAAGATAGCCTGTGTCATTGCAGGTGTACCTTCATTAGGAATTTTAGTAGAATAAAAATCAAGATCCTTTTTTATTTGCGAAGCATCAGTAATTTGTTTTAAAGGGTAAGCCAATAAATTAACATCGGCTTGTTTTATACCTTCGCCTTTGTAGGTATCATGCTCGGCGGTTACACCATTGGCCATTTTAGTGAAGGGTAAATTATTTGCCACCAATTCCCAATCTTGA